>JBEKOI010000001.1:0-44063 GCA_049521915.1 Acidimicrobiales bacterium
AGCCTCGCAGCAGCTCGGCGACGACCCTGGTCAGCCACGCAGCAGCTCGGCGACGACCCTGGTCAGCCTCGCAGCAGCTCGGCGACGACCCTGGTCAGCCACGCAGCAGCTCGGCGACGACCCTGGTCAGCCTCGCAGCAGCTCGGCGACGACCCTGGTCAGCCTCGCAGCAGCTCGGCGACGGCGAACGCCAGGTCGAGGGACTGGCGGGCGTTGAGCCGTGGATCGCAGGTGGTCGTGTACCGCTGGTGCAGTTCGGCCTCCACGATGTCCTCGACCCCTCCGAGACACTCGGTGACGTCGTCGCCGGTGAGCTCCACGTGCACGCCACCGGGCCAGGTCCCGACCTCGCGGTGGGCCCGGAAGAATCCCTTGAGCTCGCCGATGATGTCGTCGAATTTCCTGGTCTTCTGGCCGCCGTCGGCGGTGAAGGTGTTGCCGTGCATGGGATCGCAGACCCACACCACCGGGTGCCCCTCGTCCCTGACGGCACGCAGCAGCGGCGGAAGGCCCGAATCGATGGCGTCGGCGCCGAGCCTCGTGATCAGGGTCAGCCGCCCCGGTACCCGCTCCGGATTGAGGCGCTCGCACAGGGCGACCACATCGTCGGGGCCGGCATCCGGACCGATCTTCGACCCGATCGGGTTGCGGATCCCCGACAGGAACTCGCAGTGGGCGCCGGACAGCTGACGGGTGCGTTCGCCGACCCAGAGCATGTGGGCCGAGCAGTCGTACCACTCCTCGGTGAGCGAGTCGCGTCGGGTCAGGGCCTCCTCGTAGTCGAGGATGAGCGCCTCGTGACTGGTCCAGAAGTCGACCTCGTGCAGGCTGTCCTCGGCGGTCAGGTTGATGCCGCAGGCGGCCATGAACCGGAGCGCCCGATCGATACCCACGGCGATGTCCTCGAATTGCTGTCCCTCGGTGGAGGAAGCCACGAATTGCTGGTTCCACGCATGGACCTGGCTCAGATCGGCGAAGCCGCCCTTGGTGAAGGCCCTGAGTAGGTTGAGCGTGGAGACCGACTGGTGGTAGGCGGCCACCAGTCGGGCCGGATCAGGGATGCGTGCGGCGCGCTCGGGGAGGTCGTCGTTGACCATGTGCCCGCGGAAGGAGTCGATGACCTGGTCGCCGACGATCTCGGTGGGGGAGCTCCTCGGCTTGGCGAACTGCCCGGCGATCCGGCCCACCTTGACCACCGGCACTCCGGCGCCATAGGTGAGGACGACGGCCATCTGGAGGATCACCTTCAGCTTGTCCCTGATGGAGTCGGCGCTGAACTCGGTGAACGACTCGGCGCAGTCGCCCGCCTGCAACAGGAAGGCCCGACCGTCGGCCGCCTCCCCGAGAGCCCGGGTCAGGTGCCGGGCCTCGCCCGCGAAGACCAGGGGGGGAAGACCGCTGAGGCGGGCGTGTACCCGCTTGAGCTCGGCCTCGTCGGGCCACACCGGCTGTTGTGCGGCCGGCCTCGACCTCCAGGTGTCGGGAGTCCACGAGGCGGGTACCGGTTGGGGGGCCACGGCACCAGCGTAAAGCCTGCGGACGTAGGCTCGGAACATGCATCCCTTCCGATTCGGAGTCCAGCTGTCCAAGGCCGAAACCGGCGCCGAATGGCGGGCCACGGCCCGGAAGATCGAAGACCTCGGGTACTCCACGCTGTTCATCCCCGATCACTTCGAGGACCAGTTCGGGCCGCTGGTGGCCCTGACCGTGGCCGCCGAGGCGACCTCCGCCCTCCGGGTCGGCTCTCTCGTGTTCGGGAACGACTACCGGCACCCGGTCGTGCTGGCCAAGGAGATCGCCACCCTCGACCTGTTCTCCGCCGGCCGGGTGGAGTTCGGACTGGGTGCAGGCTGGATGACCAGCGATTATGAGCAGGCGGGCCTGGGTCTGGACTCGGCTGGCATGAGGATCTCCCGCATGGCCGAGAGCCTGGCGGTGATGAAGTCCCTCTGGTCGGCGGGCGAGGCCACCTTTTCCGGCCAGCACTACCAGGTGGCCGGCGCGGTCGGCACGCCGACCCCGGTCCAGCGCCCCCATCCGCCCATCATCATCGGCGGCGGCGGCCGGCGGGTCCTCGGTATCGCCGCCCGGGAGGCCGATATCGTCGGGGTGAACCCGAGCCTGGCCGCCGGCTACATCGGCCCCGAGGTCCTCGAGACGACCTCGGCCGAGTACTACGACCAGCGGATCGAGTGGATCCGGCAGGCGGCCGGCGAGCGGTTCGACGACCTCGAGCTGCAGTGCCTCACCTTCCTCGTGCAGATCGTGCCCAACCGGGAGGAGGCGGTGGCCCAACTGGCCGGCATGCTCTCCCTGACCACCGAGCAGGTCGAAGGGTCTCCGATCGCCATGATCGGGTCCACCGACCAGATCGCCGAGTTGCTGCGGGCGCGGCGGGAGCGGTTCGGCTTCTCCTACCTCGTGGTGCATGAGGCGGAGATGGAAGCGTTCGCACCGGTGGTGGCCGCACTGTCCGGGACCTAGCGGTGGGGGAGCCGGCTGCCCGGATCGGGATATTCGGGGGGACCTTCGACCCCGTCCACACCGCCCATCTCGAGGTGGCAGAGGCGGTGCGCACGGCCGTCAGGCTCGACCGGATGCTCCTGATGGTAGCCAACCAGCCCTGGCAGAAGGGGGGCCGACGGAGGCTGACCCCGGCCGAGGACCGGTTCGCCATGGTCGAGGCGGCCGCCGGCGGGTGGCCGGGCCTCGATCCCTGTCGGATGGAGATCGACCGGGGAGGCCCGACCTACACGATCGACACTGTCCGGCAACTCCAACGGGAGCTCCCCGCGGCCGAGCTGTTCCTGGTGGTGGGGTCGGACGTGGTGGCCGGGCTGACCACCTGGCACGACGAACCCGCCCTCCGGCATCTGGTCACCCTGGCCGTCGTCGGACGGCCCGGAGCGCCACCGGCCCTCCTCCCCCCGGGCTGGCGGGCCGTCACCGTGCCGGTGGCGCCCTTCGACGTCTCGAGCACCGAACTGCGGGAACGGCTCGAGGCGGGTCTGCCGGTGGACGGACTGGTGCCGGACGCGGTAATCCGTTGCATTGAGCAGCGGGGTCTGTACGCTACGAGGAGATGACCGTGGGGATGACGCCAAGGAAGTCGGGCACCGCACAGTCATTCCACCCGTATCCCCGGCGCCAGACCGTCCCGCCGGGCCCCCCGGCTGCCCTGGCGGCGGAGGGGAGCCGGCCGGTGGGCGAGGCCCTGGAGGGCAACGGGCCTCCGGCGCCGGTCGACGAGCGGGAAGCCCCCGAGCCCGAAGCCGAGCTCGAAGCCGAGCTCGAACGTCGGCCGGACCCGAGGACCGAAGGCCGCCGGCAGTTGCGTGCCGCCCGGAAGCGGCGCCGGCGAATCTCCATAGGCTGTGCCGTGTTGATCGCAGTGTGCACGGCCGTCACCTTGTTGATCGTGGCCGTGGCCCGCGATCGCTCGCCCAGTCTCTTGGTGGTGAACCCGTCGTCGGCGCTCGTCTCGCCACCGCCCGTCGTCCACCACGCCGATCCTGCTACCGAATCCACCGAGACCCTCGGCGCGCTGGCGCCACAAGGAGGTCACCGTTGACGTCAATCAGTGCCCCACCGGTCGTCGAGGACGATGAGCAACCTGTATCCGGAGCGTGCATCGTGGCCGCCCGTGCCGCCGATGCCAAATCCGGTGAGGACACCACCGTCCTGGCCATGGGCGAGCTCCTCGGGCTCACCGATGCGTTCGTGATCACCAGCGGACGCAATGTCCGCCAGGTCCGGTCGATCGTCGACGAGGTGGAGCTCCGGGTGAAGGCCTCGGATGGCCGCCCACCGGTGCGGGTGGAGGGACTCGACGACGCCCGCTGGGTGCTGATGGACTACGGCGACTTCCTCGTGCACGTGTTCTTGGACGAGGCCCGTCACTTCTACGACCTCGAGCATCTCTGGCTCGATGCCCCCCGGGTCGAGTGGATGGAGCCCGGCGCGTCCTGAGCACCGGCTGCGGTCAGGGCAGAGGGGCCTGCGGCTGATAGGAGGAGCGTTTCACCGGCCCCGGTACCTCGGCGCCGCTGGCCGTCGGGACATCGATGGGTCGGCCGTCGATCTTGAAGACGACGCCGGTCACCCCGGGCTGCCCGGTGGCGGTGAAGACCACCTGGGCGATGGCCAGGGTCTGGTCGGGCCCGACCACCTGGACCGGATTGGCGGAGAAGAAGTCGACGGTGGCGATGCCGCCGGAGACGGTGGCCCTGACCTGGGTGGTGGTTCCGGACAGGAAGCTCTGGAGGCCGAACTCCGATTCGGCCGCGGTGGGTCCTTCGAGCAACGCGCCGAGGATCTCGCTGAGGGTGGCCGGGACCGGGATGTTGCGGGACACGGCGTACACGTGCTGGGCGTGCGCCACCAGGTAGATGGTGGTCGGCACGGTCACGACGGGCCTGACAACGGGGTGCACGGTGGTCGAGGTGACCGGGCTGAGGAGGTGGAAGGGCACGTCCGTCTTGGCGATGGCGGTCGGCGTCCCGTTGGTCGGGATGCCACATGCCGCCGTCCCGACGGCCAGGAGGACGAGCAGGCCGGCCACACCCCGGAAGACCCGGCCGCTCACGAGGCCCGTCCCCACGGGGCATCGTCCGAGGCGAACGGCAGTTCCACGATGAACTGGGATCCGCCTCCCGGCGCGTCCTCGATCCACACCGCACCACCGTGGAGGCGCACGTGCTCGGCCACCAGCGACAGCCCGAGGCCGGTGCCCTCGCTCGAAGCGCGCTGGCCGGCGCGGCCGCCCCGGTAGAAGCGCTCGAAGAGAAGTTGGCGTTCGTGCTCGGGTATCCCCGGTCCGTGGTCCTCCACGACGACCCGGATACACCTCGGCGGTTGGGTGCCCACAGGACCCTGCGGATCACGTTCCACCACGACCCGGGTCACACCGCCGGCATACAGGGACGCATTGTCGAAGAGGTTGGCCATCACCCGTTCGAACCGGCGCTTGTCCACCCGGAGCCGGAGGCCTTCGACGTCCGCCGAGACCATCACCGGCACGGTCACCGGGCCACGACGCCCGTCCTCCTCGTTCGGGACGGAGGCGGCCACCGCCTGGCGCACCAGTTCCCCGGGGTCGACCTCGTCGAGCGAGAGCTCGGCGGAGCCGGCGTCGAACCGGGAGATCTCCAGCAGATCGTCGACCATCCGCCTGAATCGTTGGAGGTCGCCGTCGAGCAGGTCCAACGCGCTCCGTGCCCTGGGGCCCAGCTCGTTCCGGTGGCTCTCGAGCACGCTCACCGTGGCCGAGATCGTGGTCAGCGGGGAGCGGAGCTCGTGGCTGACGTCGGAGGTGAACCGGGCCTCCCGCTCGATCCGGTCCTGCAGGTTGGCGGTCATCTGGTTGAAGGCTGAGGCCAGCTCCTGGAGGTCGACGTCGTCACCGGCCTCGACCCGGGTATCCAGCTGGCCACCGGCGATGGCCACGGCGGCCTCGGTGACCCCGGCCAGCGGGCGCAGGGCGCGTCCGCTGGCCCATCGGCCGAGCGCGGCACCGGCCACGGTGGTGACCAGGGCGGCCGCCCCCAGGGCGAAGGCCAGGGCGCGCAACGTGCCTTCGAGCTCGGCCAGCGAGAAGACCTCGTAGTAGGCGGCGTGCACATCGGGCAGCGGCACGCCGATGATCAACTGGGGCGTGCCGCTGATCGAGAAGAGCTGCCAGGCCGGTGTTCCCGACAGCACCAGCGTGCGCTCCTGGTCGGGGATGGTGCTCTTGCCCACCGAGATGGATGTGGCGTACCACTGCCCGCGGCTGCGCAGCACCGAACGCGAGCCCGGCAGCGTGTCAGCCTGCTCGAGCAGCTGGTCGACGTTGATGCCCGGCGAGCGCAACGAGTTCTGGATCAGTGAGGCGTTGGCGAACGCCTGGCGCTGATCGGTGGTCTGGCGTTCGTTGAGGAAGCTCTGTCTGGCGGTGAAGTAGGTGATGCCGGCCATGATCGTGGACAGGGCCAGCGCACCGATGGCGAAGGTCGCCGTCACCCGGGCGCGGAGGCCGAGACCGCCCGAAAGGTGGGTCCGGTGGGCCCGGCGGGACGCTCGCGGCCCCGCCGGTCCACGCCCCTTGGCCGACCCGTCGGCCGATGACTCCGGCACGGGGGTGGAATCGGCCGGGGCCACCGTTCAGACCGCCAGCTTGTAGCCCATGCCCCGGACGGTGAGGATGTAGCGGGGATTGGCCGGGTCGGGCTCCACCTTGGTCCGCAACCGGCGCACGTGCACGTCGACCAGCCGTCCATCGCCGAAGTAGTCGTAGCCCCAGACCCGCTCGAGGAGGTGCTCGCGGCTGAGGACCTTGCCGGGGTGATCGGCCAGCTCGCACAGCAGCCGGAACTCCGTCCGGGTGCAGTGGACCTCCTCGCCGTTGCGGCGGACGACCCCGGCGTCGGGCTCGATCTCCACGTTCCCGAAGGTGAGCACCGAGTCGCCGGCCTCGACCGGACGCGACCGGCGGAGCAGCGCCCGGATCCGGGCGGCCAGTTCCTTGGCCACGAACGGTTTGGTTACGTAGTCGTCGGCGCCGGCTTCGAGACCGGCGACCACGTCGTGGGTATCGGAGCGGGCCGTGACCATGATGACCGGCACGGTGCTGTGGCGCCGCAGGTCCCGGCAGGTTTCGAACCCGTCGACGCCGGGCAGCATCAGGTCGATGAGGACCAGCTCGAAGGGCTCCTCGTTGAAGCGGGCCAGTGCCTCCTCGCCGCTGGCCACATCCTCGACGGTGTACCCCTCGTCCTCCAGGGCCAGGCGCATGGACGACCGGATCCGCTTGTCGTCCTCGACCACACGGATGCGGCTCATGGCCCGATCATGGCACGGCCGGCCTCGCGTCCCCGCGCAGGCCGGCCGCCGGAGGTCAGGAGTTGAGCCAGATCTGGGTGGGCCAGATCGCCCCTTGGATGAGGGCGAAGGCCTGGCCGCCCGCCGGCGTGGTCGGATTGGCGAAATTCTCCACCTGGGACTGGGCCCCGATGGCCCACACCGTCCGGTCGTACCAGATGTAGGGGATGTCCGTCCCCATCAGCCGGTCCACCTCCTGGTAGGCCGCCACCCGGTCGGCCTGGGCCGGGGACTCTCGACCCTTGATCAAGGCGGTCTCCATGTTCGGGTCAGTGTTGCGGGCCATGTTGATGGAGAATTCGGAGTTGATGTTGGTCGGGCTCCAGAAGATGTAGTTGAGGTCCGGGTCGACCGCCCCGAACTGCCGCCAGAGCTGGCCCTCGAACGTGCCCAGCAGGGCGGTACTGATGATGTCGGCCTGCTGGACCGGGGAGAGGGAGACGGTCATCCCGACGGTCTGGAGCTTCGATTGCAGGTACTCGGCGATCTTCGTGGTCTGGGCATCGGGCGTGTGGTTGAGGGCGACGGTCACCGGTGATCCGGTCTCCTGCTGGACTTCCTTGACCAGCTGGCTGGCCTTGGCCGGGTCGTACGTCGGATACTGGCTGTCCGAGGCGTAGTAGGGGGAGGTGGTGGTGAACGGTCCGTTCGAGGTGGGGTTGACCCCGGCGTCGATGATGGCTACGTACTGGGCCGAGCTGATGGCGTAGGCCGTGGCCTGGCGCACCTTCAGGTTGTTGAAGGGCGGCTTGGACAGGTTGAGCAGGAGGCACCCCATGTCCGGTTCGCCGGCGATGTGGACCGAGTCGTCGATGTACCCGTAGGACGTGTTGGCCCGCAGCTGCTTGGTGATGTTGGCGGTATCGGTGTGCATGATGTCGACCCCGCCGGACTGGAAGGTGGCGTACAGCTGGTCGGGATCGGGGATGGGCTTGTAGGTGATGCTGTCGAGGTAGGGAAGTCCGGGCCGCCAGTAGTGCGGGTTGGCGGTGGCGGTGAAGTGGTCGTTCGGGATCCACTCGGAATAGACGAAGGGACCGGTCCCGATGGGATTGGTCTGGCTGCCGGACTTGAGCCAGTTCGGCTCGGCCACATAGGCGATCTGGCCGCCGATGCCGCCGGCCAGGTAGTAGTCGAAGGGCACCCAGGGCGACTTCAGGGTGACGGTGACCGTGAGAGGGCTGGTGACGGCGACGTTGCTGAAGCTGGTGAACTCCGGACCGGTGAGAGCCGATGCCTGCTGCTGCTCGAAGTTGGAGGCCAGCGCGGCGGCGTCGCACGGCGTGCCGTTGTGGAAGACGAGGTTGGGGCGCAGGGTGATGGTCCACACCGTGTAGTCGGGGTTGTGGGTGACCGACTGGGCCAGATAGGGCTGCGGGGTGCCGTCGTCGGCGATGATCATGAGGGGGTCGAACACGGTGCGGGCATAGAGGAGCCCCACCTCGTCGAAGGTCCCTTGCGTCGTCGAGAATCCCTTCTCCTCGGCATCGACCCCGAAGATGAGCTGACCGCCCTTCTTCGGGGTGGCGGTGGAGACGCCGTTGGGATGGGAGCCGGTGGACGAAGAAGGGGTCGAGGTCGAACCTGAGCTGCAGGCAGCCAGGAGCCCCCCCGAGGAGCCGATGGCGGCGATACCCACTCCGGTGGCCGCCCCCCGGACCAAGAACGAGCGTCGGTCGATTCGATCTGACATGTTCCCCCTTTGGAACGCTGGCTGGGACCGGAACGAAGGTGATTCGTCGGCCTCACGAAATGGCACTCATGTCGTTCACAACCGGTCGCAAGCCACGAGAAACGGTATGTGACGCCCTGACGATAGCCCTGTCTTTCGTGTCACGCTGGAATTTTCGGCCCCGGAAGCCGGACACCGGGGGCGCCCCCGCCGGACCTGCCCGAGGGAGATGCCGGATGCGTCGGCGCTGGACAGGTACTGTTTTCATGTGGCCTGGGAGATCGAAGCCTTCCGTCGGTCGGTGGGCGGTCTGTCCCCGGCCTCGGTGCGGGCGTACTCGTCCGACATCGAGCGGTTCGCCGACTGGTCCGGTCGGGGCGGAGCGGAGGGCCCGGGTGACATCGACCGCATCCTGCTCCGGCGGTACCTGGCCTTCATGGGCACGCGCCGGTACTCGCGCGCCACCATCGCCCGGACCGCGGCGTCGCTGCGGTCGTACTTCCAGTGGTGTGCCAAGCGGGGCCTGGTGGACAGCGACCCCTCGACGCGGCTGTCAGCTCCCGCACCCGACTCCCGCCTGCCCCGCATCCTCGGCCATGCCCAGCTGGGCCAGCTCCTGGAGCCGACCGGCCCCGCCGCCGGCGGTACGACTCCGGCGGTCGATCGCCGCGACGACGCCGTGCTGGAGCTGCTGTACGGGAGTGGGCTGCGGGTGGCGGAGCTGTGCGGGCTGGACGTGGACGACGTCGACCTGGCCGGCCGAGTGGTCACCGTGACCGGGAAGGGCTCCAAGCAGCGCCAGGTGCTCATCCATCATCGCTGCGCCGACGCCATTCGTGCCTGGCTCGGGGAACCGAGGTCCAGCCTGGCCGGCGTGGACAGCCCCACGGCGGCTCTCTTCTACAACCGGCGGGGAAATCGGCTCGGACCGAGGGACGTGAGGCGGCTGCTCGATCGCCGTTCACCGGTCCCGACCCACCCCCATGCCCTCCGCCACAGCTTTGCCACCCATCTCCTGGATGGGGGCGCCGACCTGCGGGTGGTCCAGGAACTGCTGGGTCACGCCAGCTTGCAGACCACGCAGGTCTACACTCATGTGAGCAAGGAACGCTTGCTGACTGTGTATTCGGGAACGCATCCACGGGCCTAAGGGGACAATTGCCGACGCAACGAGACACGGTGGGACACGGCATCGACGCTCTGTGGGCCGAGTACAAAGAGACCGGCGAGCGCAAGCTGCGCGACCAGCTCATCGTGCACTACGCCCCGGTGGTCAAGTACGTGGCCGGCCGGGTGTCCGTCGGGCTTCCCCGGCATGTGGACGAGGCCGATCTGGCCAGCTACGGGATCATCGGCCTGATCGATGCCATCGAGCGCTTCGAGCCCCTCCGCAACATCAAGTTCGAGACCTATGCCATCCCGCGGATCAAGGGCGCCATCATCGACGAGCTCCGTTCGATCGACTGGGTCCCCCGGTCCGTGCGGGCCAAGGCCCGGGCGGTGGAGCAGTCGTACTCCAAGCTGGAGGCCACGCTGCACCGGACACCGACCGACGCCGAAGTGGCGGCCGACCTCGAGATGACGGATGCGGAGTTCCAGACGGCACTGCGCAAGATCTCGTTCGTGGGCGTGGTCGCGCTGGACGAGGTGTTCCGCGGCGGGGACCGCTCCGACCGGTCGACGCTCGGGGAGACCCTCCCGGACAGCAACGCCGGCCCCATGGACACCTTCGAGGTCAAAGAGACCAAGGAGGCCTTGATCCAGGCCGTCAGCCAGATGGCCGAACGCGAGAAGACGGTGCTCACCCTCTACTACTACGAAGGCCTGACCCTGGCGGAGATCGGTGACATCCTCGGCGTCACCGAGTCCCGGGTCTGTCAGATCCACACCAAGGCCGTGCTGCAGCTGCGGGCCAAACTGGCCGATCGGCCCGAAGGCTCGGGCCGGCGGGCCAAGGAGCCCGGTACCAAGTCGCCTGCGGGCGCGTCAACCGCCTCGGGCTCCAAGCGGGTACCCACGAGAGCTGCCGGCTGAGGCACCGGGCCCGGGAACGGGCCCCCGAGTGGAGCACCCGTGCCCAGGGCACTACCATGGGTGTGCCCTGTCAACCGGCGGGGCGTACATGCGGGATCTAGCACGCACCCGACCGCGTCCACGGTCGCCCCTCAGCCAGGGGTGTTGTGGTCGGTGAACTGACAACCGTTCCAAGGAGCAGTCTCATGGCCGTCGTCACGATGAAGCAACTGTTGGGCGCGGGCGTCCACTTCGGGCACCAGACCCGCCGTTGGAACCCCAAGATGCGAAGGTTCATCCTTGGGGAGCGCAACGGGATCTACCTGATCGACCTTCGCCAGACGATGAAGGGGATCGAGGAGTCCTACGGCTACATCCGCGACCTGGTGGCCGGCGGGGGCACCATCTTGTTCGTGGGCACGAAGAAGCAGACCCAGGGCCCGGTGGCCATCTACGCCGATGCGTGCGGGATGCCGTATGTGAACGAGCGCTGGCTCGGCGGCATGCTGACCAACTTCCAGACCGTGTCGACACGGGTCAAGCGGATGAAGGAGTTCGAGGCCATGC
Source organism: Acidimicrobiales bacterium (assembly GCA_049521915.1). Lineage (GTDB taxonomy): Bacteria > Actinomycetota > Acidimicrobiia > Acidimicrobiales > RAAP-2 > Bog-756. The sequence continues at coordinate 11,111 of JBEKOI010000001.1, forward strand.
AAAAGGCCGGGGACTTTGACGCAATGCCGAAGAAGGAAGCGTTGCGCCACACCCGGGAGCTCGAGAAGCTCCAGCGCAACCTGGGCGGGATCCGGGGTCTCGATCGCCTCCCGGACGCCATCTTCGTCATCGACACGAAGAAGGAGCACATCGCGGTGACCGAGGCCAACAAGCTCGGGCTTCCCGTGGTGGCCGTGGTCGACACCAACTGCGATCCTGATGTCATCACCCATGTCATCCCCGGGAACGACGACGCCATCCGCTCGGGTGCCCTCCTCTGCCGGGTGGTGGCCGATGCCGTGGTGGAGGGCCGGTTCATCGCCCAGCAACGACCGACGCCGCCCCCGGCCGCCGCTCCCATCCCGGCACCGCCGCCCCCCCCGTCCCCGGCCACGACCGCGGCCGCTGCTCCGGCGCCTTCGCCGGAGGCCGGTGCCCCCGCCGGATCCCCGGAGACGGCGACCGCCTCGGTGGCGGTGGCGGACGTCCCGGCCGAGCCCACCCCGACGGCCGAGCCCGCCCCGGCCCAGCCGGTGGCCGCCGAGCCCGCCCCGGTTCCCGCCGAGCCCGCCCCGGTGGCCGAGACAAGCCCGCCCACCCAGGAGATCTGACGTGCCCGAATTCACCGCCAAGGATGTACAGAAGCTCCGGCAGCTCACCGGCGTGGGAATGCTCGATGCCAAAAAGGCCCTCGAGGAGGCCCAGGGGGACATCGACCGGGCCATCACGTTGCTCCGCGAGCAGGGCAAGGCCAGCCAGGCCAAGCGGGCCGACCGTGATGCCTCCGAAGGGGCTGTGGCCGTGGGTCGTGCCGACGGCGTGGCCTCGATCGTCCAGCTCCGATCGGAAACCGATTTCGTGGCCAAGTCCGACCAGTTCGTGGCCCTGGTCTCCTCGTTGGCCGATCAGGTGGCCTCCGAGGGGGAGTCGGCCATCGATGCGCGCTCCGACGAGATCGACAATCTCAAGCTGACCCTGAAGGAGAACATCTCGGTGGGCCAGGTGGTGCGCATCGAGGCGCCCCCGGGTGGGGTGGTCGACTCCTACCTGCACACCCAGGCCGGCCGCGGTGTCAACGCCGTCGTCGTGGCCGTCGAGGGCGGGACCACCGAGCTGGCCCACGACATCGCCGCTCACATCGCCTTCGCCCGTCCCCTCTACATCTCCCGGGACGAGGTCCCAGAGAGCGAAGTGGCGGCGGAACGGGAGACGGTCGAGAAGATCGCCCGCAACGAGGGCAAGCCCGAGGCGGCGCTGCCGAAGATCGTCGAGGGCCGCCTGGGCGGTTGGTACAAGGAGCGGGTCCTCCTCGACCAGCCCTACGTGAAGGACGAGAAGCAGACCATCGCCAAGCTCCTCGGGTCGGCCACGGTGGTGCGATTCGCCCAGGTCGTCGTGGGCGACTGAGGCAGCGGTGGGTGAACGGAGACGCATCGTCCTGAAGATGTCCGGAGAGGCGCTCGCCTCGTCGGCCTCGGACGAGACCATCGACGCCACGGTGGTCGAACGCCTGGCCCGCGAGATAGCCGACAGCCGGAGCGAGTTCGATCTCGAACTGGCGGTCATGGTCGGTGGGGGCAACATCTGGCGGGGCACTACCGGTGCGGGCGCGGGCATGGACCGGGCCACCTCGGACACCATGGGCATGCTGGGCACGGTCATCAACGCGTTGGCCCTGCAGGACGCGCTCGAGCATCACGGGCAGGCGACGCGGGTGCTCTCCGCCGTCCAAATGGCCGAAGTGGCCGAGCCCTACATCCGGCGTCGGGCCATCCGGCACCTGGAGAAGGGGAGGGTCGTGGTGTTCGCCGCCGGCATGGGCAATCCATACTTCACCACCGACACCTCCGCGGCTCTGCGCGGGGCGGAGATCGAGGCCGAACTGCTGTGCAAGGGGACCCACGGCGGGGTGGATGGCGTCTACTCGGCCGATCCCAGGCTCGACCCGGCGGCCACCCGCTACGACGAGATCTCGTTCATGGAGGTGGTGGCCAAGGATCTGAGGGTGATGGACCTGACCGCCATCACCTTCTGCATGGACAACGGCCTGCCCATCAGGGTGTTCGATCTGATGCAGCCGGGCAATATCCACGCGGCACTGGCCGGCGAGTCCATCGGCACGCTCGTCCGATGAAAGACCAGGTGGCATGCTCGTCTGGGTGGGCTCCGACCCTCCTGGCTACGCTGGTTCGCTAATGGATGACGACCTGATCGCACTGGTGGTTGCGGAAGCCAAAGATCACATGGCCAAAGCCGTCGCCCACGTCCTGTCGGAGTTCGGCGCCATCCGCACCGGCCGGGCCACACCGGCGCTGGTCGAGCACCTGAAGGTGGACTACTACGGCGCCGAAACCGAGCTTCGGCAAATGGCCGGGTTCAGTGTTCCAGAGGCCCGGTTGCTGGTGGTGTCGCCCTACGACAAGGGGTCGTTACCGGCCATCGAGAAGGCCCTGCAGAGCTCCGATCTGGGCATCACCCCGTCGAACGACGGAACGGTGATCAGGCTGTCCTTTCCGGTGCCGACCGAACAGCGCCGGAAGGAGCTGGTGAAGGTGGTCAAGGGCAAGGCCGAGGATGGGCGGGTCGCGGTCAGGAACGCTCGGCGGGCCGCCCGCCACGAGCTCGACACCATGCAAAAGGAAGGGGACCTCTCGAGTGACGAGCTCGAACGTGTGGAGAAGGACCTCGACAAGATTACCCATGACCAGGTGGCTGCCATCGACAAGCTGCTGGCTCACAAGGAGCAGGAGCTCCTCGAGATCTGACGCGTGGCCGGGCCGAACCCGGCCGGGCGACGGGAGGAAACAACCGAAGTGGATGACGTCCCTGACGGGTCGGAAGACGACGTGACACGGACAGACCGTCCAGAGGCGCGTCCCGAAACCACCGGACCACCCACCGACAGGGTCCGGATCTTCGGCGCCGAACCGGCCGGAGAGATCACCAGAGCCGTGCCGACCGTCTCCCTCGACGCCGAACCGGCCACCGAGGCCCACTGGCCGCCGCCGCCTCCGGCCCCGGGCCAGGACGGCCCGGCCGTGGATGACGGACCGGTGGGCATGGACGGCGACGAGCTCGGTCAGCCCAAGGTCCGGCTCACCGGCGAGCCTGCGGCTGCGGACTCGGGTGTCACCGTCGTGCACCCGGTCAACCCGGGTCAGACGGCGGTGCCGAGCAGCGGCGCCGCCGCCACCGAGCTGCCCCACTGGACTGAGCCTCCGACCGGACAGGTTCCGGCGGTGCTGGCCCGCGACTCGGGCGACGAGGGATCGGGGATCGGAGCGCCGTCATGGCGGGAAGAGGACGCCGACTGGGTGGCTCATGACGAGGAGTTCGAGCCGGCGATGTTCGGCGACGACAATGTGGCCCTCGGATCGCTGGACGAAACCGACAGCACCGACGTGGACCGCCGGCCCTGGGAGTTCGACCTCGATTCGGTGCGGCCCGGTGCGGCCAGCCCGAGCCGACCCTCCGACGGTTTCGATCGGGAGGGTGACGACGCCCCCACCATCGCCCCCATCACGGAGCCCACGGAGGTCGTGGCCCCTCTGACCGGGGACGCCGGTCCTGGTCTGACCGGGGACGCCGGTCCTGGTCTGACCGGGGACGCCGGTCCTGGCCGAGGTGACGGCGAAGGATCGACGGGCGGGACACTCCCCACGGACACCCCGCTTCCCGGGTCCGTCGACGATGCCCATCGGACCGGAGCCTCCGCCGGAGCTGTGGCCGCGGCCGGCGCCGCCGCCGGCGCGGCCGGCGAGATGGGACCCGGGACGACGGCCTCCGGCTCGGCGGGGGCAGGGACCGGCGGCGTCGAAGGAGATCCCGTCGTCCCTGTCGGTCACGCCGCCGACGAGGAGCTGTCGGCCACCGACAAGCCCCGGCCGACCGGTGGCACCCGGGCGGGCCGGGCCCGGCGTACCGGGTTGTTGCCGGCCCGAATGCGAGCCAAGCGGCCCGAAGATGTCGACGTGGCCACCGGCTCCCCCCTGGCCGCCGAACCGCCGGGGGCATCGGTCACCGACGTCCCCGGCGTCGGCCTCAAGCGGGGTGGCGTGGCCGGACTGGCCGCCGCCGACCGCAGCGCCCAGCGGGACGGCGAACCCCAGGTCGTGGCGGTCAGCGATGCGGCCACGGACTGGACCCGACCTGCTCCCGACGGCGTCGATCTGGCCGCCACCGCGGCGGTGGCCGCAGGCGTGCCGCGCCGCCGGCCGAAACGGTGGTCGGCATCAGACCCGTCGCCCGACTCCGGTGCGGCGAAGGCCGCCGATGGGCCGACCGGTGGCGGACCCCCGCCGGCCCGCCGGCCCGGACGTCCGCCGCGGAACACGGACGGATCGAGGAAGGCGACCCGCAGCACCTCGATGGCGGTCCGGGTCGGAACCGGTATCGCCGTGGCGGTGATCGCCCTCGGGGCCTTCAAGTTGGGCACGGTCACCGCCCTGGCCCTGTGCCTGGTCGTGGTCACCTTCGCGGCCGGGGAGTGCTTCGGCGTGCTGCGGCGTGCCGGCTACCACCCGGCCACACTTCTCGGCCTGGTCGGAACCATCTCGCTGATGATCGGTGCCTACGACAAGGGGATCGCCGCCGTGCCGCTGATCCTGGTGCTGATCACGGCGTTCACGCTGATCTGGTACCTGTTCGGCATCGAACGGGGCTCGCCGGTGGCCGGGACGGCGGCGACCCTGCTCACCGTGGGCTGGGTCTCACTGCTCGGTGCCTATGCCGGCCTGCTCCTGTCCCCGTCGATGTTCCCCGATCGCCACGGGATCGCCTTCCTGCTGGGGGCGATCATCGCCACTGTGGCCAACGATGTCGGGGCGCTGGTGATCGGCGGGGGCATGGGCCGACACCCCCTGGCCCCCACGATCAGCCCCAACAAGACCTGGGAGGGGCTCGTCGGGGGTGCCCTCTTCTCGATCCTGGCGTCCACCGTCATCGTCGGGAACATCCACCCGTGGACACCGTCCAACGCCGCCGTCCTGGGCGTGGTCGTGGCCATCGTGGCTCCCATCGGGGACCTGTGCGAGTCACTGTTGAAGCGGGACCTCAAGCTGAAGGACATGGGCAGCATGCTCCCTGGCCACGGCGGTGTGCTCGACCGTGTGGATGCACTCCTGTTCGTGCTGCCGGCGACCTATTACTTGGTTCGCGCCCTGAACATCGGCTGATTTTCGGGCAGGCTAGGGGTATGGAGACCTCGGCCGACGGGCCCGATCCGGCCGCTTCACCGGCGTTGGGACCGACCGTCGTCACCGCCGCCGGGGCCGGCTCCGAACCGGTGACGGTCAGCCTGGTCGGGTCGACCGGTTCGATCGGGACCCAGGCCGTCGACGTGATCGAGGGTTTTCCGGACCGGTTCCGTGTGGTGGCGCTGGGGGCGCACCGCTCGACGGAGGCCCTGGCCGCCCAGGCCCACCGGCTCCGTCCCGAGATCGTGGCCATCGCCGATCCCACCCAGGCCCTCGAGCTTTCGCGGGCCGTGCCCCGCGGTGTCGAGGTGATGGTGGGCGGCGAGGGCCTGGCCACCATCGCCACGGTGGCCGAGGTGGTCGTCAACGGGGTTGTGGGCTTCGCCGGATTGACGGTGACTATGGCCGCCCTGGAGGCGGGGCGCCGGCTGGCCCTGGCCAACAAGGAGTCGATCATCGCCGGGGCTCCCGTGGTCCAGCGGGCCCGGTGCACCCCTGGCGCCGAGATCATCCCCGTCGACTCCGAGCACTGCGCCGTGCACCAGTGCCTCCGGGCCGGTCGCCGCGACGAGGTGGAGCGCCTGTTGTTGACCGCCTCGGGCGGGCCCTTCCGCGGATGTACCCGTGAGGAACTGGCGTCCGTCGACGTGGCCGCGGCGCTCGTGCACCCGACCTGGTCGATGGGCCCGAAGATCACCGTCGATTCCTCGACGCTCATGAACAAGGGCCTCGAGGTGATCGAGGCCCACGAATTGTTCGGGATCCCCTACGACGCCATCGACGTGGTCGTCCACCCCCAGTCCGTCGTCCACTCCATGGTGGAGTTCACGGACGGGGCGGTGGTGGCCCAGCTGTCCATGCCCGATATGCGCCTGCCCATCGGGTACGCGCTGGCGTACCCCGATCGCCTCTCCGCCGCCTTCGGGGCCATCGACTGGTCGGAGCTGTCGGTCCTCGAATTCGAGCAGCCCGACCGCTCCCTCTTCCGGTGCCTCGATCTCGCCTACCGCGCCGGCCGGGTCGGCGACCTGGCCCCGGCGTGGCTCAGTGCCGCCAACGAAGTCGCCGTGGCCGGGTTTCTCGACGGCCGGATCTCGTGGAACGACATCGCCGACGTGGTGGAAGCGACCCTCGACCGCTACGACGGGCCGGCGGCCCCGGCGCCCGGCGGCTCGTCGCCACCGCGCCAGATCGAGGACGTGCTCGACGCCGACGCCGGGGCCCGGAGGGTGGCCGAAGCGGTCGTCAGAGGCAGGGAGGCGGCGGCGTGAGCGCGCTCGACACCCGGCCGACAGAAGGCATCCCGTCCGCTCCGGTCCCGGCCGCGGCCTCTCCCGACCAGGCCAAGTCGCCGAGAAGGCTGGCCGGTGAGCTCATCGGGACCATCGCCCTCATCGTGGCCCTGGCCGTGGCCACGGGGCACGCCGATCTCCTCATCGTGGTGGTCTCGATCATCGTCATCGTCATGGTCCACGAGCTCGGCCACTTCCTGGCGGCCAAGCGTGGCGGTATGAAGGTCACCGAGTACTTCGTCGGATTCGGACCGCGGCTGTGGTCCTTCCGGCGCGGAGAGACCGAGTACGGCATCAAGGCGCTCCCGCTCGGGGGATACGTGAAGATCCCGGGGATGACCAACCTCGAAGAGGTGGATGCGGCCGACGAGGGCCGCCTGTACCGGGACAAGCCGTTCCACTCACGGCTGCTGGTGGCGGTAGCCGGCTCGGCCATGCACTTCCTGATGGCCTTCCTGCTCCTGATCGCCCTGTTTGCACTGGTCGGCGTGCCCAACGACAACCAGGTACAGATCCAGGGAGTCAGCGCGCTGGGCGGACGGCCCGGTCCCGCGGCCGTCGGTGGTGTGAAGGCGGGGGACGTGGTCGTCTCGATCGACGGGCGACCCATCGGGGGCGACGTGGACGCCCTCACCTCGGCCATCCAACACCACCCCGGCGTGCCCATCACCGTGGTGGTGGACCGCAACGGCCAGCACAGGACCCTCACCGTCACACCGGTCAACGGGCGGACCCAGCACGAGGCCGGGGCCACCGCCCCCAAGGGGTCGGCACCCTACGGCGTCATCGGGGTGAGCCTCGGCTCACCGGTGGAGACCACCGGCCCGGTCCATGCGCTGAGCTCGGCGGGGACCGGGTTCGGGAACTTCGTCTGGGCCTCGGTCACCGGGATCGGCCATCTCTTCACGCTCTTCTCCCCCCATGGGATCGCCCAGCGCCTCCAGCAAGTGACCAGCGCCAAGGCCGCCCAGCAGGCCGAGGTCAACGGCACCCGACCGCTGTCCACCATCGGGGTGGTGCAGACGGCCAACGACGCCATTCACGCCGGACTCGGCGAGTTCTTGTACTTCCTCGTGCTCATCAACATCTTCTTCGGGATCTTCAACCTCTTCCCCATGCTCCCGCTCGACGGCGGCCACGTGGCCATCGCCGTCTACGAGAAGATCCGCACCGGTCGCCGCAAGGTCATGTACCACGCCGACGTGGCCAAACTGATGCCGTTCACCTGGCTGTTCGTTCTCGTCATCGCCATCCTGGTCGTGCCGGCCCTGCTCACCGACATCTTCCACCCCGTGGCCAACCCGTTCGGCTGACCGCCGCCAGCCGGTGCAGGGCCCCTGCGCCCTAGCATGGGGGTATGGGACGAACGGCCTGGACCATCACCGAACGCCGACCCACCCGCCAGATCCATGTGGGCGACGTGGCCGTGGGCGGCGGCGCACCGGTCACCGTGCAGTCGATGACCACCACCAAGACGGCCGACGCCGAGGCCACCCTGAGCCAGATCTACGCGCTGGCCGCGGCCGGGGCCGACCTGGTCCGGTGCACCTGCAACGAGGAGGCGGCGGCGGAGGGCCTGGCCCGGATCGTGCCCCGCTCGCCCGTACCCATCATCGCCGACATCCACTTCCACCACGAGATGGCGCTGGCCGCGCTGGAGGCCGGCGTCCAGGGTCTGCGGCTCAACCCGGGCAATCTCCGCAAGGAGGCGGAGATCAAGCAGGTGGCGGCCGAGGCCAAGGACCGGGGCGTGCCCATCCGCATCGGGGTCAACGCCGGGTCCTTGCACCCCGATCTCTACAAACGCTTCGGGGGCGCGACCCCCGAGGCCCTGGTCGAATCGGCCCGCATGGAGCTGGCCTACTTCGCCGAGGTCGGATTCGACGACGTGAAGATCTCGGTGAAGGCCTCGTCGGTCCCGCTGATGATCGAGTCGTACCGGTTGGCGTCGGAGACCTTCGATCATCCGCTGCACCTCGGGGTCACCGAGGCGGGGCCGCCCCCGGCCGGCCTCCTCAAAGGGACGGCGGGGATCGCCACCTTGCTGGCCGAGGGCATCGGCGACACCATCCGCTACTCGCTGACCGCCGACCCGGTCGAAGAGGCCCGGGCCGGTCGGCAGCTGCTCGAGGCGTTGGGGCTGCGGGAGCGCAAGGGGCTCGACCTGATCGCCTGCCCGAGCTGTGGCCGGGCCGAGATCGATGTCATCGCCGTGGCCAGCGCCGCCCAGTCCGCGCTGGAGGACCGTCACCTCCCCATCCAGGTGGCCGTCATGGGCTGCGTGGTCAACGGGCCCGGGGAGGCCCGCGAGGCGGATCTCGGCATCGCCGCCGGTCGCAAGCGCGGCCACCTGTTCATCAAGGGGAAGATCGTCCGGGTCGTTCCCGAGGACGAGATGGTCGAGGCCCTGGTGGCCGAGGCGGAGAAGCTGGTGGCCGAGGGCGTCGAGGCCAGGCTGGCCGCGGCCGACTCCGGCGCCGAGGCCGAGGCCGAAGCGGACCGGAGGGCACTCATCGATGCCAAGGGCGATGACGCCAACGCGTCGGAGACCAAGGTGGAGCTGATCCGGAAGAAGTACGGCGGAGGCGACGAGGAGGCCTGAGGCACCGGACCCGGGCCCGAAGCCGTCGGCGGACGGTCGGGCCGCAAGGGACCTGTCACCAGCGTCACCTCCCGGGGCCCGGTGGGGCGGCCGGTAGGATCGCCAACCATGCGCATGTCCCAGCTCCTCGTCCGCACCCTGCGAGAGGCGCCAGCCGACGCCGAGGTGGCCAGCCACCAGCTGCTGGTGCGGGCCGGGTACATCCGGCGGTTGGCGTCGGGGGTCTACAGCTTCTTGCCCCTCGGGCTGCGGGTGCTGCACCGCGTGGAGCGGGTGATCAGAGAGGAGCTCGATGCCGCCGGCTGCCAGGAGCTGCTGCTCCCGGCTCTCCACCCCATCGAGCTGTGGGAGCAGTCGGGTCGGGCCGCCCTGTTCGGGAGCGATGCCCTTCCGGCCATGACCGTCGAAGCCCGGGGTGGGACCTTCGTCCTCGGGCCCACCCACGAGGAGGTGGTGACGGTGACCGTCGGCGCCGAGGTGGACTCGTACCGGCAGCTCCCCCTGACCGTCTACCAGGTCCAGGTCAAGTTCCGTGACGAGGCCCGGCCGCGGTTCGGGCTGTTGAGGACCCGCGAGCTGATCATGGCCGACGCCTACTCCTTCGACGTCGACAGGGAGGCCATGCAGGAGTCGTACCGGAAGGTGTTCGACGCCTACCTCAGGATCTTCGGCCGTCTCGGCCTCGAGGTGGTTCCGGTGGAGGCTGCATCGGGCGCCATCGGTGGCGACGTCAACCACGAGTTCATGGTCCCCTCGGCGGTGGGCGAGGACCACTTCGTCCGCTGTCCGTCCTGCGGGTACGCGGCCAACGTCGAGGCGGCCACCCGCGCCGCGCCCGGGTCGGGCCCGGCCGACGGCGATCAGTCCCCGGGCCCGATGGCCGAGCACCACACCCCCGGTCGGCCCGGGATCACCGACGTGGTCGCCTACTTCGCCGACCAGGGGGTCACCGCCTCCGACTTCCTCAAGAGCATGGCCGTGTTCGACGACGAGGGCCGTCCCACCCTGCTCGTCGTACCCGGCGACCGTGAGGCCCGGCTCCCCGGGGGGTGGCGGCTCTTCGACGGCGCCGACTTCGAGGCGCACCCGACGATGGTCAAGGGGTACATCGGTCCCACCGGCCAGCAGGGACAAGGTGTTCGGGTGGTGGCCGATCTGGGGGTGGCGCGGACCGGTTCGTGGATCGTCGGCGCCAACCGGAAGGACCACCACATCACCGGGGCGGTGCTCGATCGCGATTTCACCGTCGACGACTGGGGCTCGTTCGCCCAGGTGGCATCCGGCGACGGTTGCCCCCGGTGCGGGGCGGCCATCGAGCTGGTGCGGTCGGTGGAGGCCGCCCACACCTTCCAGCTGGGCTACAAGTACTCGGAGGTCATGCCGGGTTCGAATTTCGTGGCCGAGGACGGAGGTGAGGCCATCTTCTCGATGGGCTGCTACGGGATGGGCGTGAGCCGTCTCCTGGGCGTGGTGGCCGAGGAACACCACGACGACCGGGGGCTGGCCTGGCCGCCCGAGGCCGCACCGTTCCAGGTCCACCTGTGTGCGCTGGGCGCCGGCCGTTCCCCCGAGGTGGCCGAGGCCGCCGACCGGCTCTACGGGCTGCTGACGGGGGCCGGGGTCGAGGTCCTCTACGACGATCGTGATGTGTCACCGGGGGTCAAGTTCGCCGACGCCGACCTGCTGGGCATGCCCGTGCGCCTCGTCGTGGGGGCGAAAGGGCTGGCCAGGGGCATCGTGGAGTGGCGGTCGCGGGAGACCGGCGAGGAGCGGGAGCTGGCCACGGACGCTCCGGTGGGGGACCTGGTCGGGGGATAGCCCCGCCGGCGGCCGGGTCGCCGCCGGTCCGGGTGGCCGGCGCCGGTTGTCCACAGGTCAAATCCGGTGAAATCGCACGTCACGGCGTTTACAGGTCCGAGCCGTCGCTGCTATACTTTTAGATCTGCCGTTCGGTTGGAGTGAGGTGACGCTGCTGAAAGCGTGGGCGGACAGCCCACGCTTTTGTTTTGGTCCAAATTGCTTCGATGGAGGGCACAGCGCAGACATCAACAAGGGTGAAATAACACGACGTTCACCGCCATCGACAGCACGGACAATACGAAGGAGGCAGCGCACATGGTCGATCTCATTGCCGTCCTCCGGCCCGTGGTCAGTGCCGCCGGTCTCGAGCTGGTCGATGTCGAATTGCGGTCCGGCGTGCTGCTGGTCACCGTGGACCGACCCGGTGGGGTGGATCTCCAGGCCCTGACCGACGCCAACCGGGTGGTGTCCGATGTCCTCGACGAGCTCGATCCCATCCCCGGCACCTACTCGCTCGAGGTCTCGAGCCCCGGCGTGGAACGGACCCTGCGCACCCCCGATCACTTCGCCAGGGCGGTGGGCGAGACGATCTCGATCAAGACCCGGCCGCAGGTGCCGGGCGAACGCAGGCTCCGTGGCCAGCTGGTGGCGGCCGACGACCGGGGCTTCGAACTGAAGATGGACGACGAGACGGCCGGGCACCGTCGGTTGTCCTACACCGACATCGATCGGGCCCGGACGGTATTCGTCTGGGGCCCCGAACCGCGCCGCGGCAACGGAAAGGACTCTGCGTCGACCCGCGCGGCCAGTGCCGTCAAGCCGCGCCCGGCGGAGAAGAGGAAGCAGGTCGTTACCCCATGAGCAAGCCGAACTTCGAATTCCTCGATGCCCTCGGTCAGATCGCCCGCGACAAGGGCATCTCCGTCGAGACCCTTCTCGATGCCCTGGCCAACGCGTTGGTGGCCGCCTACAAGCGTCGACCCGACGCGGCCGAGGAGGCCGTCGTCACCATCGACCCCGAGTCGGGCGAGATCCGGGTCTACGGGCAGGAGCTGGACGAGGACGGCAACGTGGTCCGCGAGTGGGACGACACCCCCGACGACTTCGGGCGCATCGCCGCCCAGACGGCCAAGCAGGTCATCCTCCAGCGCATCCGCGAGGTCGAACGGGACCTCAAGTACGAAGAGTACGCAGGCCGCGAGGGCGACATCGTGACCGGCATCGTGCAGCAGACGGACAACCGCTACACCCTTCTCGACCTGGGCAAGGTGGAGGCACTGCTGCCCCAGGCGGAGCAGGTCTCCTACGAGCGCTACGAGCACGGGGCCCGGCTCAAGGCCTACATCGTCGAGGTCCGAAAGACCACCAAAGGCCCCCAGATCGTGGTCAGCCGCAGTCATCCGGGCCTGATCAAGCGGCTGTTCGAGCTCGAGGTCCCGGAGATCTCCTCCGGGGCGGTGGAGATCAAGGCGGCCGCCCGCGAACCCGGCCACCGCACGAAGATCGCGGTGTGGTCGAACGACCCGAACGTGGACCCGGTGGGCGCCTGTGTGGGTGCCCGTGGTTCGAGGGTCCGTATGGTCACCAACGAGCTTCGCGGCGAACGGGTGGACGTCGTCCCCTTCTCTGACGATCCGGTGGAGCTCATCCAGTCGGCGCTAGCCCCGGCGCGGGTACGCGAGGTGCGGCTGGACGACGACACGGGCACGGCCACGGTGATCGTGAGCGACTACCAGCTCTCGCTGGCCATCGGCAAGGAAGGGCAGAACGCCCGACTGGCCGCCCGCCTGACCGGGTGGCGGATCGACATCAAGAGCGAGACCCAGCTGGCCGAGGAGGAGTCGGGCTATGCCGGCGAGGAGTGGGCCGAGGGCGAATGGGTCGAGAACGAGGCCGGTGAGATGGTGTGGCAGCCGGCGGGCGGCGGCACCGCGGTGTCGGCGACCGAATGGTCACAGGGGGCCGAGGCGGTGGACGGCGCCGGAGCCGATGCCCCGGTCGTACCCGATGCCCCGGCCGCCGAGGAGGGCGCACCGGCCACCGGGGAGGACGCAGGCGCAGACCCGGTCGGAGCGGCCGGACCCGAAGCCGACGGCGCCGGTCCTGGCGACGGGGAGCCGGGGGTCCATGCCGAGGTTTCCGGAGGGAACAGGGAGGCTCCGGCATAGCCCCGATTCGGACCTGTATCGGGTGCCGGTCGACCGGCCCGGTCGACGGGTTGGTCCGGGTGGTCCGGATGGACGGAGGCGGGTTGGCCGTGAGCCGGACGCTTCCGGGGCGGGGCGCCTGGTTGTGCCGGGACTCGCCCGGATGTGTCGAACAGGCGGTCAGGCGTCATGCCTTCAGCCGTGCCCTCCGGGGCGAGGTCGGGAGGGCACAGACGGACCGCCTGGTCGTGGCGCTCGGTTCGGGCGCCGGACGGCCGGGGGAGGATGTGGGACCGGGCTCGGGAGAAGCAGTCCCGTGATGTGCGAGGATAGAGGGTCGTATGTGCGTATCGGCATCTACGACGTGAATGAAGGGCAGTAACAGCCGTTGCCGAAGAAGATCCGGGTCTACGAGCTCGCTCACGAGCTCGGCCTGACCAACAAAGAGGCGCTCGACCTCTGCCTGTCCCTCGGGATGGGCGTGAAGAGCCATTCGTCGTCCATCGAGGACGCGCAAGCGGACCGCGCCCGCAGGAAGGCCGACCGTGAGGGTCTCCGCCGCCCGGTGCAGCCCGAAGAGCCCGCACCGCCGGCCAAGAAGGCCGCAGCCGCCAAGAAGACGGCGGCCTCGGCGGTGTCGACGGCCCCGGCGGTCACCGACACGCCCGCCCCCGACCTGACCGCCACCCCGGGCGGCCGTCCTGACCTCGACCGGGGCGAGGGATCGACGGGCGGGCCACAGGTTCCGCCGGCCACGGCCCCGGTCAAGCGCTCCGGGGCCCGGCTGATCACCAGCCGGCCTGCATCCGAGCAACCCACTGCGCCGGCTCCGGCCCGCGCTCCGTCGCCCATCACCCCGGCCCCGGTGGCCCCGGCGGCACCGGCTGCGTCCGCCCCGGCTCCGGTGGCCCCCGCCGCCCCGGCTGCCGCGGCCCCGGCTGCACCGGCTGCGGCCCAGGCTGCCCCGCCGGCGGCCCCGGCCCGAGCCACTCCCGCCGTCCCGGCGGCCCAGTCACAGCAGTCGTCGGCACCCACTGCACCGAGGCCTGCCCCGCCGGCGGCGCCGAGGCCACCGGGCCCGGGTGCCGGAGGCCCCACGTCGCCGCCGTCGGCACCGGTCCACGCACCCACCAGTGCCTCGGGTCGGCCCATCCCCCCGCCGCCCGGCGGGCCGCCCCGTTCGGTGACGGGAAAGCCCATCCCCCCACCACCTGGGACGGGGGGCCGGCGGCCTCCGGCGGCGAACACGCGGCCGGGCGGCACGAGCGGGTTCGCGGGCCGAAGCGGGGCCCCCAGCTCGGGTGGATCGCGCCCCGGCGGGGCAGGAAGCCGAACCGGTGGACCGGGTGGAGGGGGCAGCGGTGGTTTCGGGTCCCGACCCGGTGGTGGTTCGAGCGGTGGGTACAGCGGTCGTCCGGGCGGTGGCCCGGGCGGTGGTCCCGGTGGCCCCGGCGGTCCCGGCGGCGGCCGTGGAGGGCCGGGCGTCGGACGTGGCCGTCCCAACCAGCGCCGGCCCCGCCGCCGGCGTCGCAATCTCGAGGAGCTCGAGCCGACCCAGCTCACCGCCTATACCCCGTCGACCGCCCCGGTGCCCGACACCGAGGTCATCATCGAACGCGGATCGACCGCACGCGACCTGGGCCCCAAGCTCAACCGTTCGGCCGGGGACGTCATCCGGTTCCTCCTGTTGCAGGGCGAGATGGTCACGGCCACCCAGTCGCTGGGTGACGACATGATCGAGCTGTTCGCGGCCGAGCTCGGCGCCGACGTACGTCTGGTCGATCCGGGGGAGGAGCGCGAGGCCGAGTTGCTGGCCAAGTTCTTCGACGACGACGACGAGGAAGAGGACGAGTCAGATCTCCGGTCACGGCCACCTGTCGTCACCGTCATGGGCCACGTCGACCACGGCAAGACGCTGTTGTTGGACCGCATCCGGTCGGCCAATGTGGTGGCCGGCGAGGCCGGCGGCATCACCCAGCACATCGGGGCCTACCAGGTCGAGTGGAACGGTCACCCCATCACCTTCATCGACACCCCGGGCCACGAGGCCTTCACCGCCATGCGGGCCCGGGGCGCGGAGGTCACCGACATCGTGGTGCTGGTGGTGGCGGCCGACGACGGCGTGATGCCCCAGACGGTCGAGGCCATCGACCACGCCAAGGCGGCCGACGTGCCCATCGTGGTGGCCGTCAACAAGATCGACCGGGAGGAGGCCGACCCCAACCGGGTGCTCCAGCAGCTGTCCGAGCACGGCCTGGTGCCCGAGGCGTGGGGGGGTGACACGATCACGGTGGAGGTCTCGGCGCTCCAGAACCTGGGTATCGACGACCTGCTCGAGCAGATCATCCTGGTCGCCGAAGTCGAGGAGCTGGTGGCCAGCCCCGAGGGCCGGGCCCGGGGCGTCGTCCTCGAGGCCGAGCTCGAGATCGGCCGCGGCCCGGTGGCCTCGGTCATCGTCGAGCGGGGCACGCTGCGGGTCGGCGACCCCATCGTTGCCGGGGCGGCCTGGGGCAAGGTCAAGGCGCTGGTCGACGACCACGGGGACCAGATCAAAGAAGCCCCGCCGTCCACCCCGGTCCAGGTGCTCGGGTTCTCCGAGCCACCCGAGGCCGGTGACGAGTTCCGGGTGGCCCCCGAGCTGGCCCAGGCCCGCACCATCGGTGAGGCCCGGGCCCACCGGTACCGGGTGGCCGGGCACGTCCCGGCGGCCACCTCGGCCCTCGGCGGAGCCAAGCTCGAGGATCTGTTCGAGCAGATCCAGCGGGGCGAGACGGCGACCCTCAACCTCATCCTCAAGGCCGACGTACGGGGTTCGCTGGAGGCGGTGACCGAGAGCCTGCGCAAGCTCGAACGGGACGACGTGAAGGTCAGCTTCGTGCACCGGGGTGTCGGGGGGATCACCGAGTCCGACGTCGAGCTGGCCCAGGCGTCCGCGGCCACCATCATCGGGTTCAACGTGCGTCCCGATCGCCGGGCCCGGGAGATGGCGGCCAAGGCCAACGTCGAGATCCGCCTCTACGAGATCATCTACAAGCTCCTGGAGGACCTCGAGGCCGCCATGCTCGGGCTCCTCTCGCCGGTCTACGAGGAGATCGTGACGGGCGAGGCCGAGGTCCGTCAGGTCTTCCGGGTGCCCCGTATCGGCGCCATCGCCGGCTGCTACGTGCGGGAGGGTGTGATCACCCGCGGATCGAAGGTCCGGTTCCTGCGTGAGGGCGTGGTCATCTGGAAGGGCGCCATCACCTCGCTCCGCCGCTTCAAGGACGATGCCCGGGAGGTGCAGGCCGGCTTCGAGTGCGGGATCGGCCTCTCGGACTACCAGGACCTGAAGGAGGGCGACGTCATCGAGACGTACGACGAGCGGGAGATCCCGCGCACCTAGTGGGAAGTGCCGCGCCGGTATGGGCGGCCGGACCGAGGGTGGTCGGAGCGGAGGTGCTGTGTCAGGTCGTCGGCATGACAACCGGGGTGCGGCCCCGTACCCGCGGTCGTTGCGGGTCAACCAGGTCCTCCGCCAGGTGCTGGCCGAGGAACTCGAGCGATTGGCCGACGCCGACGAGAGGCTCCGCCTGGTCACCGTGACCTCGGTGGACGCGGCCCCCGACCTCCGGAATGCCACCGTCTACCTGAGCTCGCTGTCCGAGGACGCCGCCGCCGCCCTGGCCGACCGCCGGGCCCAGTTGCAGCGGGCCGTCGCCCGCCAGACCCGGATGAAGCGCACCCCGCTCCTCGAGTTCACCGCCGACCCGGCCGTGATCGCCGGCAGCCGGGTGGAAGAGGTCCTGCGCAGGATCCGCGGCGGTCCCGACGACGAGCAGCCCGGCCCGGCCGACGGACCCACCTCGGGGCCATGAGTCCCACCGGGCCCGGAGCGGTGACCGGGCTGGTCGTGGTGGACAAGGAGGCCGGGTGGACGTCCCACGATGTCGTGGCCCGGTGCCGACGGGTCTTCGGCCAGCGCCGGGTGGGTCATGCCGGGACGCTGGATCCTGACGCCACCGGCGTGCTCCTGGTCGGCCTGGGCCGGGCCACCCGGCTCATGCGCTTCCTCACCGCGCTGCCGAAGACCTACCAGGCGGAGGTGGTCCTGGGCACGGCCACCTCCACCCTCGACGCCTCCGGGAAGGTGACCGGCACGTGGGACATGGAGGAGACGACCCTGGTCGAGGTGCGGGCCGCGGCCGCCTCCCTCACCGGTGCGATCGAACAGGTCCCCCCGATGGTCTCGGCGGTGAAGGTGGGTGGCCAACGCCTCCATACGCTGGCCCGGGCCGGGATCGAGGTCGAGCGGGCGCCGCGACCGGTCACCGTGTACCGGTTCGACGTCCACCCGGGCATGACCCCGGGCGTGTTCCGGATCGAGGTGGAGTGCTCGTCGGGGACCTACGTGAGGGTGCTGGCCTCGGACCTCGGCCACGCGCTCGGCGGGGGAGCCCACCTGCGGAACCTGAGGCGCACCCGTATCGGCTCGTTCTCGACCGGGGAGGCCCGGCCGGTCGACGAGCTGACGGCGGCCGCGGTGCTCACGCCGGCCCAGGCCCTGCGCGACCTCGACCAGGTGGTCGTGCCCGACGCGGTGCGGACCCTGGTGGCCCGCGGCCTGGCCCTCGACCGGGTCCCGTTGGGCATCACCGGCGAGGGCCCCTGGGGTCTGATCGACGAGGGCCACCGGCTACTCGCCGTCTACGAGGCCACCGACTCCGACAGGATCCGGCCCGCCGTGGTGCTGGAGGCGGCCGGATGATCCCGGTCGGGCGGCCGGTCCGCACCGGTCGTCGCGGTGGCGGCAGTAACCTTCCCCGGTGATGGAGATCGTGACCGAGTTGTCGACCTGCGAGCCCCCCGCGGCGGGAAGCGCAGTGACCATCGGGGCCTACGACGGTGTCCATCTCGGCCATCGCGCCCTGCTCGGCGAGCTGCGCTCGCGGGCCGAAGAGGGTGGCCTGACCACCACCGTGGTCACCTTCGACCGGCATCCGGCCACCGTGGTGCGGCCCGAGTCGGCGCCCAAGCTCCTGTGCGACCTCGACCAGAAGCTGGAGCTGCTGGAGTCGGCGGGAGTGGACCGGACCGTGGTCGTGGCCTTCGACGAGGACCGGGCCAACGAGACGGCGGAGGAGTTCGTCGAGGGGATCCTCATCGAGGATCTCGGTGCCCGGCTGGTGGTGGTGGGGGAGGATTTCCACTTCGGCCACGGGCGCAAGGGGAACGTGGCCCTGTTGCGGGAGATGGGGGCCGAGGCCGGGTTCGCCGTCGAGGGCGTGTCCCTGCGCACCAACCGTGATGGGCAAGGACCCGGCGGTGGACCCATCTCGTCGACCCGTATCCGCAGCCTGGTGGGGGCGGGCCGGGTCGAGGACGCGGCGGCCCTGCTGGGCCGGCCCCACCAGGTCAGGGGCAAGGTGGTCCACGGTGATCACCGGGGAGGGACGGAGCTCGGGTTCCCCACCGCCAATGTCGACGTCCCCGACAGCATCTGCCTGCCCGCAGCCGGGATCTACGCCGGGTGGTACGAGCGACCGGACGGCTCGGTCAGGCCGGCCGCCATCTCGGTCGGCCGTCGCCCGACCTTCTACGGGACGGGAGGCGATCTGCTGGTCGAGGCCTACGTGCTCGACTTCTCCGGTGACCTCTACCACGAGGAGGCCCGGGTGTCGTTCGTGTCCCACCTGCGCGAGGAGCTGGCCTTCGAGCGGGTGGACGACCTCATCGGGCAGATGGAGCGCGACGTGGCCGCCACCAGGGAGCGGCTGGGCGGACCCGGCTGACCGGCCGCGGCTGCTCATGCCACCGCCCGTCGGTGGCCGGGGTCAGATGGGCGGCGCGTCGCCGAGGAGCTCGGAGCGCAGCTGCCGCTTGAGGACCTTGCCGGCCGGGTTCCGGGGCAAGGGCTCGGCCCTGAACCAGAACCGGGAGGGCACGTTGTAGGCGGCCAGCCGCTCGCCCACGAATCGGCCCAGCTCGTCGGCCCCGACGTCGGTTCCGGGCCGGAGCACCACGACGGCCCCGACCTCCTCGCCGAGGACGGGGTGGGGCACCCCGATGACCGCGCAGTCGGCGACGGCGGGGTGTTCGTAGAGCGCCGCCTCCACCTCGACGCAGTAGACGTTCTCGCCCCCGCGGATGATGATGTCCTTGGCCCGGTCCACGATGTGGACGAAACCCTCCTCGTCGATGCGGGCCACGTCACCGGTGTGCAGCCAGCCCCGGGTGAAGGTCAGGGCCGTGTCCTCCGGCCGGTTCCAGTAGCCCCGCACCACGTTGGGTCCCTTGATCCACAACTCGCCGGTCCGTTCGGGATCCTGGGCCTGGCCGGCCGGTGGCTCCTCGCCGTCGTAGTCCTCCTCCACCACGGCCACATCGCACACCGGAGCCGGAGGTCCGACGCTGTCGGGCTTGCGGACGTAGTCGTCGCCGCTGTTCATGGTGGTCATGGCCGATGTCTCGGTGAGGCCGTACCCGTTGCCCGGGGCCCCGGACGGGAAGTGCTCCTTGATCCGGCGGACCAGGTCCGGTGGGCAGGGTGCGCCCCCGTAGGAGATCGAGCGGACCGAGGACGTGTCCCGTTTGGCGAAGTTGGGCGAGTCGATCACCTGCATGACCATGGCCGGAACCCCGCCGAAGATGGTGATGTGCTCGCGCTCGATCAGCTCGAGGGCCCGTTCGGGGTCGAAGTGGTGCATCATGACCAATTTGCCGCCGGCCGCCGTGTTGGTGACCAGCAGCGCGTGGCAGCCGGTGGCGTGGAAGAGCGGCACCGACAGGAGATTGGCGTTCTGGGTGCCGCTGCCCCCATCGCCCACGATTCCGCTGCGACGCAGCGTGCCCACCGTGGACACGAAGAAGAGGTTCATCAGATTGGACACGCTGTTGCGATGGGTCCCGACGGCACCTTTGGGCTTCCCGGTGGTCCCCGAGGTGTAGAAGATGGTGGCGTCGTCATCCGGGTCGACGGCCACGTCGGGCAGGGCGGGGTCACCGGCCCCGGGCACGGTGAGCTCGGCCAGGGGGATCACCGGCAACGGCACCGATCCCGGCCTGTCCACCGTGGATCCGACGGCGGCCCGCCGGCCCCCGTGTTCGTCGTGCTCCTCGCAGCACACGACGATGGCGCGGAGCCCCGGGGCCTCATCGAGGTGGGGGAGCAGCCGCCGCTGGCGTTCCTCGTCGACGAAGAGGAGGGATGCTCCCGAGTCGCTGAGCCCGTAGGCCAGCTCGGGCCCGGTCCACCAGGCGTTGAGAGGCACGACGACGGCACCCACCGAGATCGAGGCCCAGAAGGCGATGACCCAGTCGGGCAGGTTGCGCATGGCGATGGCCACCCGGTCGCCCTTGGTGATCCCGAATCGGTCGACCAGCGCGTGGCCCAGGGCGGCCACCGCCCGGAAGTGCTCGGCGAACGAGATCCGCTCGTCCTCGTAGACCAGGAAGTCCTTGTCCCCGTGGAGGGCGGACAGCTCGAGCACCGCCCGCAGGGTGGCCGGGGCGCTCTTCCAGGTCCGGGTGGGGATCCCACGGATGGTCAGCTCCTCGATCTCGAACATCTGACCGGGGGCGGTGAGCGTGGCCGTCGCCTCGGCCAGGGATGGAACCGGGGCCGGGTCCGGTCCCGCCGCATCCGGTCGGTCAGGCGAACCGCCCATGAAGGCTCCTCTCGGGGTGGTCGGACGATGGCAACGGATCCGCCCGGAGGGCGGGGCGGGGCCGGATCACTGGGGACGGCCGGCGGGACCGCCCCCGGCTGCCTCCCGGAAGATGGCGGAGCGGTAGTAGGCGAGCTCGGCCACGCTCTCGCGGATGTCGTCCATGGCCCGGTGGCCGCCGGCCTTGACCGGCGCCCCCTTCATCGACTCGGGGTACCAGCGACGGGCGAGCTCCTTGACCGTCGAGACATCCACCGACCGGTAGTGGAGGTACTCCTCGATCTCGGGCAGCTGGGCGGCGAGGAACCGGCGGTCGGTGCCGATCGAGTTCCCGGCCAGGGGCACGGTCCGGGGAGCGGGGACGTGGGCGCGGATGAACTCCAGCGTGGCCGCCCCGGCCTGTTCGAGGGTGATGGTCGACGATGCGATATCGGCCAGCAGGCCGCTCTTGGTGTGCATGGTCCGTACGAAGTCGTCCATGGCCTCCAGTTGCCCGGGTGGAGTGGACACCACCAGATCGGGGCCCTCGGCCACGATGGTCAGATCGTCGTCGGTGACCAGTGTGGCCACCTCCACGATGACGTCGGACGAGACGTCGAGCCCGGTCATTTCGAGGTCCATCCACACCAGCACCCGGGTGACGCTACCGGTTGGCGGCCCCGGGCGGTAGCGTCCCTGGCGGGAGAAGTGGAGGAGGCCAATTGGCAGCGGTATCACAGACAGGCGTCGACGAGGGGACGGCCGACGCCGGGCTCGAACCATCGCCGGGTCGGACGCCGCTGCCGGTGCAGGTGGTGAGGGTCGACCCCGACCTGCCCGCGCCCGCCTATGCCCGGAGCGGCGATGCCGGCGCCGATCTGGTGGCCCGCGTCGACGTGACGCTGGCCGCCAACGGGGGCCGGGCGCTGGTGCCGACCGGTGTGGCCCTGGCCATCCCGGAAGGCTACGCGGGCTTCGTGCAGCCGAGGAGCGGACTGGCGCTGCGGCATGGGGTGACCTGCCTCAACACGCCGGGGCTCATCGACTCCGGGTACCGTGACGAGCTGGCGGTCCTGCTCGTCAACACCGATCCCGAGGTTCCCTACCGGGTGCACCGGGGTGACCGGATCGCCCAGCTGGTCATCCAGCGGGTCGAGACGGCCGTCTTCGTCGATGTCGATGAGCTGGGCGAGAGCGAACGCGGCCTCGGCGGCTTCGGGTCGACGGGCCGGTAGGGGATGGAGCGTCTGACCGGTCTCGACGCGGCGTTCTTGTCCCTCGAGTCACCCACCACCCACCTCCACATCCTCGGGGCGCTGATCTTCGACCCCACCACGGTGCCCGGGGGCGTGGACTTCGGGCGCATCCGGGACATGGTGGCCGATCGTGTCCACCTGGTGCCCCCGTTCCGGAAACGACCTCTCGAGGTCCCCTTCGGGCTCCAGCAGGCGTCGATGGCCGACGATCCCGAGTTCGACATCGACTACCACGTCCGTCGGGCCAGCCTCCCGGAGCCGGGTGGCCGTCAGGAGCTGGAGGCGTTGGTCGCGGACCTGGCCTCCCGACCCCTCGACCGCCGGCGGCCGCTGTGGGAGTTCCACGTGGTCGAGGGAGTGGAGGGCGGGCATATCGCCCTCGTGCCCAAGGTGCACCACGCCATCATCGACGGGGTGTCGGGGGCGGAGGTGATGGCCGCGTTCTTCGATCTGTCCGCCGATCCATCGCCCCGGCCCCTGTTCGGCGCCGGCCGGCGTGGCCCCCGGTCGAGCAGGGTCCAGGGTGGGGGTCCGGGCCGGGGACCGCGTGGGACCACACAGGATCCGGTCGAGCCCGGCCCGAGCGGGCCGTCGTGGTCTCCCGATCCGCTGCCCGGCGAGGCGGACCTGTGGCGGGATGTGCTGGCCTCGATGCCCGGGCACGCCGAGACGGTGGTACGCACGCTGGGCCGGACGGTCCAGATCCTGCGCGGCCTGAACAGCCGGAACCGCGCCGGGGCCGGAACCATGCCGCCCGCTCCCTTCGCCGCTCCCCGCACGTCGGTGAACCGGGCCATCTCCGCGCACCGGCGGGTGGCCTTCGCCGAACTGCCGCTCGCCGATGTGCGCCGTGTCCGGGAGGTCCTCGGCGGGACGGCCAACGACGTGGTGCTGGCGGCGACGTCGGGGGCCATGCACGAGTTCTTCGCCGGGCGGGGCGAGCAGCCCGAAGGTCCGCTCGTCGCCCTGGTACCGGTGTCGGTGCGGGCCGAGTCAGAGCGGGGCGCCCTGGGCAACCGGGTGTCGGCCATGCTGGTGTCGCTGGCCGACGGTATCGAGGGGCCGGCCGCGCGCCTGGCCAGCATCCGTGACGAGGTGGCTGCGGCCAAGGAGCAGAGCCGGTCGATCGGCCCCGAGGTGTTCGCCGGTTGGGCCCAGACCACCTTTCCGGCGGTGGCGACGAGGTTGTCGCGGCTGGTCACCAATCTGCGTCTTTTCGACCACGTGGCGCCGATCTTCAACCTCATCGTCTCGAACGTGCCCGGACCGGACGTTCCGCTGTACCTGGCCGGGGCGCGGATGGTGGCGATGTTCCCCTTGGGCCCGATCATCGAAGGTGTCGGTATCAACGTCACGGTGTTCTCCTACCTGGACACGTTGTACGTCGGTGTCCAGGGATGCTGGGATCTGGTCCCGGACGTCGGGGTGATCGCCCAGGGCATGGAGGATTCGCTGACCGGCCTGGTTGTCGAGGCCAACCGGAGGGATCGGCCCGTGCCCTGGTGGCACGCAGAACTCCCTGCGTAGGCCGGGTCCCGACGTTCGATGAGGTCGCTCCGAGACGTGCCCGCGGTGGAGGTCGGCGGGACCGCCGGCGGTCGTGACGGCTACGGGATCCAGGGTGGCCGACTGCTAGGGTGTGAGCCTTACGCGGACGTGGCTCAGTTGGTAGAGCATCACCTTGCCAAGGTGAGGGTCGCGGGTTCGAATCCCGTCGTCCGCTCCAGTAGGAGTCGCAGGTAAGGACACCTTTTTGAGCGTCTGCGCGGTCTCAGTAATCGCCGGATTTGGCAACTTCGGCCGTATTTCGGCCGTCCCAGTTTTGTGAGTGCTGCGGAAAGTGGCGTCCAGCGACTCGGCCAACGCAGCCCGCGCTGACGGGAAGAGGTGGCCGTAGCGGTCGGACGTGACGCGCCTCTGCCCCACGATTGTCCTCGATGGCTTTAGACCGTGCGGCACTGACGGCCGGACGAAAGTGGCGGCCGTAGAAGTTTCGTTGTCGTATTGGTCCACCGTCCCGAGCAGTGAAGACGAACCCCTCGGCGGATGGGTAGCGCCCGATGTGGTCAGCAAGCATCTCGGAAAGGAATCGGGGAATACCTACCACGCGGACCCGACCCGTCTTCGTCGGCCCGAAGACCAGCCGCCCTCTCACCTCGCTCGCGGCACCATTGACTGCGATCGTGCTGCAGTCATCGCCCAGGTTCACGTTCCCGACTCGGAGTGCGACAAGTTCCCTGCCGGTAGACCCGCGTAGGCGGCAGTATAGATGAGCGCCTTGTAGCGATCGTCGATGATTTCAGCGAGGTCGTTTACCTGTTCGGGCGAAATAAAATCCATGGTCTGCCGTCGTTCTCTCGGCAGGCTGATCCCGAGGCAAGGGGTCTTCGCGATGACGTCATCCTGCACGGCCTGTCTGAAGACTTGAGCTGTCGTGTGAAATATCGCTTTCACGGTGCTCGGGGCCTTGCCTGATGCGGTGAGGTGAGCTACGAATGCGCGCACGTCGGTTGGTCGTACTGCCGACATCTGCATGTCACCAAGGAACGGGACGGAATGATTGTTGAGGCGTCCGTCGACATTTATGCGTGTCCGATCGGCGACATCTCGCTTTGGTAGCTCGCCAGGTTTCGGCGTATTCACGAAACGTGACCTTGCCTGCCGCCGGATCGACCCATGCGCCACGAGCGATGTCTGCACCATTCGAATCCAGCCACTTTTCTGCATCGATCTTCCGACCGAACCTCTTCGACCTTTCGACACCGTCTGGCCCCGTGTACCGGGCCTTCCACGTCGTCGTCTTCTTGCCATCTCGTTTGGACTTGTACGGCACCTTCTGTATGTGCCCCATCGTCAGGTCTCCTTCTCGGCTTGAGCGAGCATCTGCAATCCCTTGGAAGTCAACGTGCCACCTTTCACACCTCGCGTCGACTCAGTGAGGAGACCTCGGACTCTGGCTTCTCGGATCAGGTCTCGTGCCTGAGAGCGACTGATTCCCATGCTCTTCCTCAAGTCCTCAATAGGAGCGTCCGACGTTCCGAGGAGTTCCACATAGCGAGCAGCGACACCTAGATAGAAAATCGTTTGGGCGACCCGCACGGCCAGGTCGATGGTTCCGCCGAAACTCGGACCCGTCCACGTCCACGACCAGTCCGAGTTGCTGGCGTACCGCCAGCGCGTTGCTGGCCATCTTAAACAACCGGTCAAAGTGAACGTCGCCCACCTCAACGCCAAGTTCGCCGCCGAATGCATGATCGAGCAGGCTGACCTTCCTGCGACCATCCTGCGTCCAACGTACTTTGCTCAAAACGACACAGGGCTGAAGGGCGCTCTAGTGGGAGGTGGCATCTATCCGATCGCGTTGGGCCAACTCGGGGTATCCATCGTCGATGCCCGTGACGTCGCCGACGCTGCCGTGATCGAGTTGCTCCGTCGGGAGCAGGCGGCGGCGCCTTGCCGCGAGCGGTCTACGACCTAGTCGGCCCAGACGCGTGGACAGGCCCCATGCTTGCGGATGTCTGGTCCGAAGTGCTGGGCAAGTCCGTGGGCTACCTCGGTGACGATCTGGACGGACCAGAGATGCAGATGCGTCAGACACATCCTGCCTGGTTCGCCTACGAACTCCGCCAGATGCTGGCGCGGTTTCAGGCCGACGGCGCCGTCGCAAACGAGAAGGGACTCGCCGATCTGGAGGGCCTCCTGGGGCGCGTCCCACGCTCTTATCGGGTCTTCGCAGTCGAGACGGCGCACGAGTGGCTAACCCCATCCGAGTGACGAGCCTGCGGTGAGCGACCGGGACGTACTTGCGGACCGACGGGGGTTCGAACACAGTCCCGTCACTTCCGGAGCCGACCTTGAGGTAAGCGGCTTGGCACCCAAAACTGGCACCACCTCAGGTTTTTGCGCAGAAGAACCCCTGGTCAGCGGGCCAGGAGGGGTTCGAACATAGTCCCATGACCTCCACGGTGTTGGTCGGAATGGCAACGTTCTCCCAGTTCAGATGATGTATTTCGCTGGCATTTACCAACCTAGGCAAATGTCGATATTCGAACCCCTCCCTGAACCCGGAGATGTTCACATGTCGAGCTGCCGGTCAAGGGCCAGGCTCATCTGATGCGCTCAGAGCGCCTTGAGGAAGGCAATCAGGTCAGCCGGATCGACTCGCACCCGCCAGTCAGCGTTGATGGAGGCGAATCTGACAGTCCCGTCCCGACCGATGATGAATGTGGAAGGAACTGGAAGGGTCCGTTGCCCATTGGCGTTCTGCTTGGCGGGGTCGTTCTGGAACACGTTGACCTGCAGGTCCTCCAGATCCCCGGTGACATCGAACCGGACCTTGTACGCCTCGCTCACCGTCTGGTCGACGTCACTGAGCACGGGAAATGCGAGTTCGTGCTTTTCGGTCATTGTCAGTCCGTGGTCCGGGGCCTGGGGGCTGATAGCCACGAGAGTCGCTCCTGCGGAGGTGATGTCCGGGAGTGCCTCCTGGAGAGCCCGGAGCTGCAGATTGCAGTACGGGCACCACTCCCCCCGGTAGAAGGTGAGCACGACCGGTCCCTCAGCGAGTAGGTCGGCGAGCACGACCCGATTGCCCACGGCGTCGTTCAGCGTGAACCCGGGTGCCACGTCTCCGACGGCGAGGCCCGGGGCGACCCCGGAGCTGGTGACGTCGTCGACTCCGTTCTGGATCCGAACGCCGATTTCTGCGGGGATCGAGGCAGTGATGTCGTTCAACTGGGAAGTGAGGGTTGTCACGAGCTCTCCTAAAATGGACTATGTAGTCCATACTGTCCGCGGTAGAATGGACTGTCAAGTCCATTCCTGGAGTTGCGCATGTCCGGAACCGAAATCATGAACGACAGCACTTTGACGGCAAAAGGTCGTGACACCCGTCGGCGTATCGTGGAGACGGCGTCCGACCTCATGGTCGAACAGGGTGTGTCAGCGGTGAGTCTGGATGAGGTGGGACGGGCCACTTCTACCAGCAAGTCGCAGATGTACCACTATTTCGCCAGTAAGGACGACCTCGTCGCTGCTGTGGTGACATGCGTTCGGGACCGGATCCTTGCCTTCCAAAGTGACCTACTCGGCGCTGTCGAATCGGTGGATGGCTTGCGAGATTGGGCGGACTCCATCGTTGCCTTCCATCGGCAGGCGCCAAGGTGGTCTGGCTGTCCCCTCGGCACGCTGTCCAGCGAGCTCATCGCCGAGACCGGGGCCGGTCGCCTCGACATCGAGGAGGCCTTCGATTCGTGGCAGCTCCTCCTCACCCATACCTTGGTGCAACTTCAGGATTCGGGGAAGTTGCGGACTGATGCCGATCCAGAGCGACTGGCCACCGCCACCTTGGCCTCCCTGGAGGGCGGTCTACTCCTATCGAAGGCGCTACAGGACGAATCCCCACTTGCTATTGCACTCGATGCCGCATTGGATCATCTGGGAAAATTCGCCTGTCTCTGACGGCTACTTCACGGCCGAAGCAAACTGACCCGACGCCCACCGATCAGCCGTGTGAACAATGCGGTTGATTCCGATAGCTCGCAAGGTTCGCACACCAGTGACTTACCGAGTTGCTTTGCCTATGGCGGGAAGACCCTCAGTGATCCGTGCTAGCAGCTGCTCGCTTCTAGCGAACGGCGACGCCCCCCAAATCGGGACGCCGCCGTCCGCTAGAAGTTGGGCTACTAGGAAGCGGCGATGCCTTGGCCGCCCGCAGAGCCAGCCACCGTCACGGAGCCGATCTCGGTCAGGCTTCCGTCGGTATTGACCTGGAACTCATCGACGATGCCATTGCCTCCGGTCTGGACATAGAGGAAGTGCCCGTCTGACGACGCCGAAGCATCAACTGTTCCGGGATCGGTTGCCGTTGCGCCGAGCAGAGTCAGTTGGCCGCTGGCGTTGGTTCGATATCCACTCGTGGAGTTGGCACCGGTGTTGCCGGTAAAGAACAGCGATCCGGCGGGAGCAACCCAGCACAACCCAGTCTGTCCGCTGGCCAGCGAATCGAGTTGGGTGATGGTGCCATTCCAGTTGAGGGTAAAGGTCGCCAGTGCACTGGGCCCAGCCTCGGCGATCACTAGGTGACCGGCATGGTAAAAGGTAATGGCGAAGGGGACTGTTCCAGACAACGAGTTCACCACTGGCGATGGAGACAGGTTCCCAAAGAAGCCAACATTGAACACGTCAACGGCGTTGGAGCTGGCCTTGGTCGTCACGATCAGCTTGGAGCCATCCGGAGAGTAGGCAACCTGTCCTGGCGTGTGGGTGAACTCGGTGGTGTCCGTGGGAATGGTCAGACCCAGCGCGCGATTCGATCCCGGGACCAGATGCCCGAAGAACGAGTAGTACTCCTGCACCGATCCACCATTTCGTGCATTCAGGACCGAGACCAGGTTGCCGTGCACTGCAACGCTGACCGGAAAGGTCCCACCCGAACTGACCACCTGCTGCAGCTGAAGGTCATTACCGAACACTGAGAACACTGAGACGGTGTTGCTGCCAGCGTTGACGGCGTAGAGCTCGTGATTCGCCGGATCGTAGTTGAGTGAACCCTGGGAACCGAGGTGGTCGACGTGGGAGCCATTGAGCGCTCCACCCAGTCCACCCGTATTGTACGTGTTCTCCAAAGTTAGAGTGCCATTGGGGGCACGGTCGTAGGCGGCCACTTGATTGCCAGCGATGTTGTCGGTCTGCACGAACACGACGTGCGTGCCTGGAGCACAGGGTGGCCCGTGATGGTAACCGTCGGCGCCAGCAGCAACCGGCGCCAGCACTGCCGACAATCCGAGGACGGCACTGGCCCCCAAAGCCAATCGGGTAAGACGTTTCATTATTTCTCCTTAGTCATGGAATGAAGCTGTCCGAATACAGTCTCGGATCGAGGGGGGAGCGTTACACTCGTTCGCGTTTCACTGACTCAGATGGTGTTTGTCCCGTAACACTTTTACGTTCTTAGGGACTAAAGAACATGCCCACGGGAGTGACGAACGGCAGCGACAGACACCAGAGCTGGGGCAACACGTTGGCGCGACCGGAACTCAGCGGATGCGTCATAGGCGCCATTGTGCGCCAACGCCAAGTCGTCATGTTGCGGGACGTGGAAGGTCCTACGAGCAGCGAAACTTGCTCTGCCCTTGGGATTAGCAGTGGTAACCAGCGGATCCTGCTGCACCGAGGAAGGTCCAGCTTACGAGGGATCCTCGAAGCCAAGATGGACAATCGCTTATGACCCTGTCGTTGCGACGAAGAGACATCGTGTGCCAGCAGGCTGTTGAACTGGCTACGGACTATCTAGAGGGAACCCTTTCACGCCGACAGCGGCGCAGATTCGAGTCTCACCTACGCGATTGCCCCAACTGCTCCGCGTACCTCGAACAGATCAGAATGACGATCGAGCTGACAGGGGCCATGGACCCAGAAGACCTGAGCCCAGACGCCAAACAGGATCTGATCGACCTCTATCGTCGGTGGTGATCCGAATAGAGAGCCCACCGAGCGACAACTTATCCCAACGCCCGGATGTGCAGTTGCACGGGGCAGAGAACCTTCGCGAGCAGGGCCCAGGCTGCAGTCGAGCGAATCGGGATCCGGTGGTCGTGAAACCGGGCAGATGGCAACGCATAGGGATGGCCACAGTTTCTCCGTGATGGACCATTCAACACTCAGGTCGTTGTCAGGTTGTTGTCCCCAATCCCCAACTTCACACTTGCCACTCCGCTTCGGTCATAATTTATGCGTGGCTCATTCGGACCCCGGCCGACCCAGACCACCTCACTCAACCGAAGAAAGGGACAACACACATGGCCGGTCCAGGAAAACCAGGTCCTCCCGCCCGAGGACACGAACAAGTCGACTACCACAAGATCAAGGTCATGGTCCTTTGAACTCCTTGACCCGGGATACAGCAAAGGCGCGATCGCTCGTCAGGTCGGATACAAGAACCGAAGCCAGGCGTACCGAATGATTGACCGCATCATGAAAGAAGACATGGTCGGTGCGGGTCGAGACCGCCTACGGCTACTCCATTTCGAACGGCTAGAGGCGATGTATGCGTCTATTGAACCCGAGGTGGTGAAGGACGATGGCACCCTGTGGACGAGAAGAAGGTGTTGCCATCAAGATTCTGGAACGCGAGGCGCGTATGACCGGGATCGACGGACCAACGGTGGTGGAGCAGGACGAGAATGACGAGGAGGGAGAAGGATCCAGGGCCATGGAGGAGAAGATCGAGGCTGTACAGACCTGGGTGGCGTTCTGTGACGAGCGGGTCAGGCCGTGGCCGGGCTCGACCCTTGGTTCTTCGGGGTGGCATGGGGGTCAAGGTCCGAGCCGCCGCCCTTGCCCGTCTCGACATGAAGCCCGACCGAGGGCCACTTCTGGTTGTGGCTACCGGCTCGTATATCGGTGAGGCTTCGATTGTCCGGTGCTTGACACCCTGTTCCTCGCTGCACCGATCGCTTTCAAGGGGCGCCTCGTGCAACACGTCGGGCGCATCATGCGGCCCTGCCCAGGGAAGTCCACAGCGGAAGTTCATGACTATCAGGATGTTTTCACGGGAGTTTTGGCCTCGTCGCTAGGCAAGCGCGCCCCCGGGTACACGAGTCTCGGGTTCGCCGACCCCCGGAAGCTCAACTGATGTTTCTGCGGCACCACCAGATCGCTAGTGGTGAGCCTCTTGACGGTTGGACGAAGGGTAGTAAGCGTATGACACTCGACACCGCAGTAGAGGCGAGCGAAATCGTTGATGCCCTCAAGCCGTTCGGTATCAAGCAGGGCGACGTGGCGGCGGTAGTCCATGTTTCCGACCGGGCAGTGCGCGGCTGGCGGTCAGGGAGCATTACCAGTGAGCGCTATGACCGATTGGCGGAAATGCGGGACCTGGTGGTTCTGCTCTCTGATTCGCTCACCGCGCGTGGAGTGGGCCAGTGGCTTCACGCACGGAACCGCGTTCTTGGTGGCGAACGCCCAATCGACGTGCTCAGTCAGGGGGACTTCGCCCGAGTGGAGCAAGCTGCGCGGGCATTTATTGAGGGCTCCTACGTTTGAGCGATTTGCTCGAGGCGGTGCGTTCGTGCCCGCGTCGTCAGATCCGGGGAAGATTCTGGCACCGGGGCCCCACCCGATGGGCCTTGGTCGGGATTACTGATCCCGCTACGACGGACGGTCGGTATCACGAACGGGCCGGACCTGGCGTCTGGTACGCGTCTAGTCAAGAACAAGCTGCATGGGCCGAGTTGTTCCGGCACTTCATCGACGAAGGAGTCGACCCCTTCGAGGTACGCCGGCGTGTGGGTCCCGCGGACGTTCACGATCTCAATGCACTTGACCTCACTGATCCGAACGTGCATCAAATCCTGGGGGTGAAAGCCGATCAGCTGATCAGTTACGACCTGACCTTGTGTCATCAGATCGCTGATGCGGCCCACAAGGCGGGGTTTGAGGGAATCCTCGCTCCGGCCGTTGCCCTGCCAGGTCGAACGCCGTTGGTCGTTTTCGGAACAGGATTGGTGAAACTCCACCCGGGCGTCTCACGAATAGCGTCACCACCCCCACGCCTAGCCGACCTTCTGCGCCTGATTCGACCTCATGCAGATGTTCCAGCTGGCGTGCGTGCTCTCCTTGTTTCGTTGTATCGAAGCGATCCGCCAGAGGCGACGGAGCACATAGATCAGCGTCCTCCCAGTCACAACCAGCGGAACTCGTAGTAGACCGGTCTACAACAGAACCGCATTCAGCGGACTCCATGGAAACTGGGTGGACAGAACCGCACGTCAGCGGACTGGGAAATAGAGCAAAGACCCAGTTCAGCGCCTTGCCAAGGTGAGGGTCGCGGGTTCGAATCCCGTCGTCCGCTCTCGATAAATCGCAGGTAAGCCTTACCCCATTCGCCCTCGGGACCTACGGCTTGGTCGTGAACGTGGGGTTGGCTTTGGCGCCCAAAACGTCGTGGTCGAGTGTCCAGCGGAGCGACTACCACCGATTCGACAGGTCCGTCCAGCCATTAACCGGTGATTTCTGATGCCGCGACCGGCAAAGTTCCTGGGGGCGGCCGGGTCAGTTGGCAAAGGGCGCAAACATCGCCTGCCTCGGCATGCTAGCGGAGGGCAAATGCTTGGTTGGTGCCCGCGCCGGGCGACTTGCACGGCCACTGGTCGAGCTGCTGGCCGAGATTGGAGCCGGCCTGATAGACGTCGAGGCACAGCTTGCTGTTCTGGTTCTGGAGCTCATAGGAGCCGTTGGACTGCGCGATCGGCAGCCACTGGCTGTTGGCCGCCCCGTTGGGGGACTGCTGGACGATGTCGGGCACCCCGGCAACGGTTGAACTGCCGGCCACCGCCACGTCGTCGCCAGAGTTCTGGGCCTGCAGTGCGCCGTAGCCACCTGAGGACGGCACGAATTGGAACTCTTGATTGGTGTAGCCCTGGCTCGCGCTCTTGCAGGTCCACTGATCGATGGCCGCCCCGGCTGAGGTGCTGGCGCCGTAGACGTCCAGGCACAAGCTGTCGTTGTTGATCACGAACTGGTGATAACCGCCCTGGAGGTTGACCGCGAGGGTGAACGCCTGGCTGGCGGTGCCAGCCGAGTTGGTCGCCGCCAGGGTGAGGTGATAGACCCCGGCAGCCACCGCCGACGTGCCGGACAGTGAGGCCGTGCCGTTGGTGTTGGCGGTGAATGTGACACCGGAGGGAAGCGTCCCGGTGAATGTCGGGGTCGGGGTGGGAGTGCCTGTGGCGCTCACCGTGAAGCTGAACGCGGTGCCCACGGTTTCCGTGGCCGTGGCCGCGCTGGTGAACGCCGGGGCCTGAGGGGTGCGGACGGTGAGGGTGAAGGTCTGGCTGCTGGTGGCGGTGCCGTTGGTGGCTACCAGGTCGAGAACGTAGGACCCAACGGCAGTTGACGCCGGCGTACCTGAGATGGTTGCCGTCCCGTTGCCGTTGTTGATGAAGGTCAGTCCCGTGGGCAGGGCACCGGTCTCACCGAGAGAGGGAGCCGGGTAGCCGGTAGTGGCGACCGTGAAGCCAAACGCGGTGCCGACCAAC
>JBEKOI010000002.1:0-37268 GCA_049521915.1 Acidimicrobiales bacterium
AACAACACACTCATTCCCTAACCCAACCACTACCCCACTCACCACACCCCAAAGGCACCCCGGAGCCCCCGGTCGGGGGCCGACGGGCGGTCCGCCCCCCTCGGACGGCTCCTGCGCGAGGCCGAGAAGGACATGGTCCGGTGGCAGCGTCAGCGGGACAAGGTGGCCGCCGATCTGACCGGGGCCGTCGACCATCGGGAGATGGCCCGGCTGGGCGACGAGCTGGCCTCGGCCCAGGTCGCCCTGGACGAGGCCGAGGAGCGTTGGCTGGCCCTCGCCGAGGAGGCAGAATCAAGAGGTTGACCGGTGGATCCGCACCGCGGCCAGACCGCACCGCGGGACCGCGGCCAGACCGCACCGCCACACAGCGGGTAGACCACACAGCGGGTAGACCACACAGCGGGTAGACCACACAGCGGGCAGAATCCCAGGTCGTCGAGCGAGACAAGGAGCCGTCCATGGCCATCTCCAGCACCAACCCGGCCACCGGCCAGGTACTCAAGGTCTTCACCGAACTCACCGACGACGAGGTGGACGGCAGGCTGGCCCGGGCCGCGGACGCCTTCCGGACGTACCGCCGCACGTCCTTCGCGGAGCGCTCGGCGTGGATGACCGCAGCCGCCGACGTCCTCGATGCCGATGTGGACCGGGTGGCCGAGATGATGACCACGGAGATGGGCAAGACGCTGGTCGCCGCGGGCCAGGAGGTGCGGAAGTGCGCCCGCGCCTGCCGCTACTTCGCCGAGCACGCCGAGGGGTTCCTGGCCGACGAGCCGGCCGACGCCGGCGCCATGGGGGCAACGTTGGCCTACGCCCGCTACCAGCCGCTCGGGCCGGTCCTCGCCGTCATGCCCTGGAACTTCCCCTTGTGGCAGGTCATGCGCTTCGCCGCCCCGGCGCTGATGGCCGGCAACGTCGGCCTGCTCAAGCACGCCTCCAACGTTCCCCAGACCGCGCTCTACCTGGAGGAGCTGTTCAGCCGGGCCGGCTTTCCCGACGGGGTGTTCCAGACCCTGCTGATCGGTTCGAAGAAGGTCGAATCCGTGCTCCGAGACGACCGGGTGGTGGCCGTCACCCTCACCGGCTCGGGCCCGGCCGGCTCGTCGGTCGCCTCCATCGCCGGCGACGAGGTCAAGAAGTCGGTCCTCGAGCTCGGCGGCAGCGATCCCTTCATCGTCCTTCCGTCGGCCGCCCTGGGCCGGGCGGCCGAGGTGGGCGCCGTCGCCCGCTCACTCAACAACGGCCAGTCGTGCATCGCGGCCAAGCGGTTCATCGTCCACACCGACGTGGCCGACGAGTTCGAGCGGCTGTTCGTCCAGCAGATGGCGTCGAAGGTCGTCGGCGATCCGATGGACGCCCGCACCGAGGTGGGGCCGCTCGCCACCGAGCAGCAGCGGGCCGACATCGTCGGGCTGGTCGACGATGCCACGGCCAAGGGGGCGAAGGTGCTGTGCGGCGGTCGGGTCCCCGAGGGCCCCGGATGGTACTACCCGCCGACCGTGCTCACCGGGATCACCCCGGCCATGCGGGTGCACGCCGAAGAGGTGTTCGGACCGGTGGCCACCCTCTACCGGGTGGACACCATCGATGAGGCCATCGAGTTGGCCAACGGAACGGCCTTCGGCCTCGGAGCCAACGCCTGGACCAACGACAGGGCGGAGCGCGAGCGCCTCATCACCGAGCTCGAGGCCGGGATGGTCTTCATCAACGGCAACGTGACCTCCTATCCCGAGCTCCCGTTCGGTGGGATCAAGACGTCGGGGTACGGGCGCGAGCTCACCGCCCACGGCATCAGGGAGTTCTGCAACCTCAAGTCCGTGTGGGTGGGCGAGGGCGCCGGCGGGCCCTAATCCGGCGGGGCCGCCCGGGTCCAGCTGCCGGCCACGAACCCGTCGAGGAACTCACGCCGGTGGACGAACTTCCACCGGCCCCCGACCACCCCGTAGGTGTCGAGATAGCGACCCCAGTGGTCGAGCCCGCTTGCGCCGAGGACCTGGTAGTAGCAACGGGACGTGGCCGCGTCGGGTCCGGCTACGTCGATCTGGAGCGTGCTCGTGTGGTGGCGCACCAGGACCGGGCCCGGACTGCGACGGGCCATCTCGGCCGCCGCGGTGAAGATGGAGCGGATCTCCTCGTGCCCCCGGTACGGCCGTCCGTCCAGCTCCATGACGGCCTCGGGTGCGAAGCACTCGAGCACCTGGTCAAACCGGCCTGAGTCGGCATTGGCGTTGTAGCGGGCCACCAGGTCGCGGATGCTCTCCCTCGCCACCAACTCCCACAGTTCCACGATGCCCCGCGTCAGACCCGTGCCGCGCCGGTCGGTTGGAGCACCGCCCGGCTCACGAGCCGCTCATGGCCACGATGGGCTGGTTGAGGTGCACGCCGCCCATCGATCCGTCGAAGGCGGCATCGCCGAAGGCGAAGATGCCGCCGTCCGCCGCCACCAGCCAGTAGCCCGCGCCGTCGGCGGTGCCGGCCATGCCCACGATGGGCTGGTTGAGGGGGATGCCTCCCGTGGATCCGTGGAAGACGGCATCGCCGAAGGCGAAGATGCCGCCGTCGGCCGCCACCAGCCAGTAGCCGCCCCCGTCCGGCGTGGACGCCATGCCCACGATGGGCTGGTTGAGGGGGACGCCGCCCATCGATCCGTGGAAGGTGGCGTCGCCGAAGGAGAAGATGCCGCCGTCTCTGGCCACCAGCCAGTAGCCGCCCCCGTTGGGGGTGGCGGCCATGCCCACGATGGGCTGGTTGAGGTGCACGCCGCCCATCGATCCGTAGAAGGTGGCGTCGCCGAAGGCGAAGATGCCGCCGTCGGCCGCCACCGTCCAGTAGCCGCCCCCGTCAGCGGTGTCAGCCATGCCCACCACCGGCTGGTTGAGGACGATGCCGCCAGTCGAGCCGCAGAAGGGCAGGTTGCCGAAGTTGAAGATGCCACCGTCGGCCGCGGTCAGCCGATACCCGTCCGGAGCTCCCGACGGGGGGTGGCACGGCACCGAGAGGCCGTTGCTGAGATCGATCGGGGCCACGAACATCTGTCGCACCCCGCCGCACGAGTAGCTGGTGCACGAGCTCGGCCAGCCGGCATAGGCCAGCCACCAGTGGCCGGTGGCGTCGGCGAAGAGCGATCCCCCGCCCGGGCCGGCCACGCTCCCGTAGGAGGTCAGGAAGGGGTTCGCCGGCTGCGTGCACGGTCCGAGCGGTCCCGAGCAGGTGGTCAGGGCCTGTGCGTAGCCGGCGGACTCGAAGTTCCCCGCCGAGAAGAGGAGGTCGTAGGTTCCGCTGTTGGACACGAGCTGGGGATCGTCGACCGTGGTCTCCCAGGGCAGCGCGGCCTGGTCCACGGTGAGCAGGACCGTCGGTGTCCCGAAAAACGTCGTCCCGTCGGCACCGAGTTGCACCGACCAGATCTGGGACGGCTCGGCCGAGCTGCCGTCGTTCGACTTCCACACCAGGTAGGCGGCGCCGGTGGCCGGGTCGACGAACGGGCTCGGGTCGAGCACCCCGCCCGGGGCACAGGAGAGGGGACCGGTGGAGGTGTCGGTGAACACCGGCCCACCGGGGCTCAAGGAGGAGGCGGTGGCCACCGACAGGCAGCTGTGCCCACTGTCGGCGGGGTAGGGATCGACCGAGGCGTCGTAGAACATGATCCACCGGCCGTCGAAGAAGAACACGCCGGGCGATGTCTGGGTGTTGGGCGTCTCCCATGACGGGGTGACGGGCAGGGCCGTCGACCCGTAGGGGAGGCCGGTGTACGAACGCCACCCGGACCCGGGGTCGCCGGTGGTGTCGATCAGCGCCTGGAGGTGGTTCCCGAGCCGGGTGCCGGTGGTGAAGGCGTAGTAGGTGCCGGCCGAGTAGACGACATCGGGATCGGGCGCGTCGCCGGGGAACGCCGGGGTCTGGCTGGCGGAGATGGTCAGATGTGGCTTCGTCCCCGGGGACGGTGGCCCCGGGGACGGGGCTGCAGCCACCGGGGACGCCGGGGCCAGGCCGGTGAGGCCGATGAGGAGCAGGGGGACGCCGGCCAGCAGGACCAGCCGCTTGATGCTGGCTGATGGTTTCACGTGGCCTCCTCGGGCGTGGGCCTCAGCCGGCCCCGCGTCGTCCGATCGACTGTAACCCGGTCCGCCGATGGACCTGAGCGCGGTGGTCCGCATCCGCCCCAGGTGAACGGCCGGGGAACGGCCGGGGAACGGCCGGGGAACGGCAGCGGAACGGCAGTATCCTCGCCGCCATGGATGCACAAGAGATCGCTGCAGCCGATCGGATCAGGATGGACGATCTCCTGACCCGGTACGCCAGCGCCATCGACACCCGTGACTGGGCGCTCCTCGACACCGTGTTCACGGGCGACGCGCATCTCGACTACCGGACGGCCGGTGGCCTCGAGGGGGGCTATCCCGAGGTCCGCCAGTGGCTCGCCGACGTGCTGCCCATCTTCGACGTGACCCAGCACCTGGTGGTCAATCGTGAGTTCGAGGACGGTGGTGACGGTGGGGCGCGGGCCAGATCGTGCTTCTTGAACGTCAACCGGCTGAAGGTCGAGGGAAAACCGTGGCAGTTCACCGTCGGAGGCCAGTACCACGACCGTCTGGTGCGGACCGCTGACGGCTGGCGGATCGCTGACCGGATCGAGTACACGCTGTGGTGGGACAACCCCATGCCCGGGCTGCCGGAGGCACCATATACGGTTCCCGATCTGCCCGGCCCCGGCACCGCCTGATCCATTTCCGGCGGCCGCACCCACTTCCGAGGCCGTCCGCACCTCCGGCGGCCGCACCCACTTCCGAGGCCGTCCGCACCTCCGGCGGCCGCACCCACCAGACCGACGGGGCGGCCACGAGCTACCTCGGTCTCGCTCCCGGGGTTGTTGTGGGGCCAGGCCCGGAGCGAGGTGGCGGAACCCCGTTCGACGGACCTGGCCCCGTTGCGCTATCAACGGGTCCGGGGTTCACAATGTTACAGACCCCTGACCAGGCATTACCCATCTAGACACCCCTGAACTGGGGTTTTGCGCCGTTCGGGGCACAGGTTGGTCAACCCGTACCGTCCCGCACCGTCCTGAACGCCGAGGTCACCTCGTCCCGGGTTGAAGCCGGATCACCGACCGGTCGAGGAAGACGGCGTCGAGGAAGACGGTCTCGCTCACCGATTCCCGCGGACCGGGCGGTCACCGCATTTCATCATCGCTGCGTCCACGATCTCCTGGCTGGGAGGGTTGCTGAGCGGTGTCCACGCAGCGCGGTGGGCAACCAGACTGTCCAGGATGAGCACCATGTAGCGCCGCCACAGCTCACGATCGTTCTGACCCACGTAGTCGGACACCGCCCCGAGCATGGTGACCAGCATCGGTACGTCGTTCACGACCACGTCGGGACGCAGCTTCCCATCCTGCTGGGCCCGCTCGATGATGGTGGTCAGGATGGGAGTGAGGGCCTCGCGGGTCCTGGCCGCCCCCGCGCACCCGGACTCACTGCGCAAGAGGACGTCGCGAAGCCCACGATTACGCATCTGCCATTCGAGCGCCTGCTCGATGAAGTGCACGAATCCTTCCCACGGGTCGTCGAGCGCCGCCGCCTCCCGGGCCAGCACGACCATGTTCTCGACCTTGTCCTCGAACAGGGCGTCGATGAGTGCCTCCTTGTTGGGGAAGCGGCGGTAGACGGTGCCGACCCCCACGCCGGCGGCATGGGCCACCTCATCGAGAGACACTTCGAGCCCGCGTTCGGCGAATACCTGGGCCGCGGCGGCGAGCACCCGTTGGCGGTTGCGGGCCGCGTCGGACCGAAGCTTCCGCTCGGCCGATGCCACGGCGCCGATGTCGGTCAGCCCGCCCGCAGCGACGTCCGCCTCGTGCTCGGTACCCGGCCCGCTCTCGGTGGCAATCGGGTGGTTCAAGGAATGTTCATCTCGATTCGGCGTTGAAGTGGAGGAAGGTCCTCCGTATCCTGCTACTGTAAACAGCATAACCGGAGACGAGTGCTCCGGATGCGATCTTCCCCCACCCCCGGACCCAAAGGACAGAGGCCATGGCCAGCGAGTTACTGAACCCAGCGGAACATGCACAGTCGGTTGCCCCCAACCCCCACCACGAGCGGCGCTGGCTGATCCTGGCCGTCCTCGGGCTGGCCCAGCTCATGGTGGTGCTGGACGCCACCATCGTGAACATCGCCCTGCCGACGGCCCAGCACGCCCTCGGCTTCTCCAACGCCGACCGCCAGTGGATCGTGACCGGGTATGCCCTCTCCTTCGGCAGTCTGTTGCTGCTCGGCGGCCGGCTCTCCGACATCGTCGGTCGCAAGCGGGCCCTCATGATCGGACTGGCCGGGTTCGCCGGCGCCTCGGCCCTGGGCGGGTTCTCCACCAGCTTCACCATGCTGCTGAGCGCCCGGGTGCTCCAGGGTTCCTTCGGTGCCCTGCTGGCACCGGCCGCCCTGGCCATGCTGACCACGACGTTCATCGACCCGGGCGAGCGCGGTCGGGCTTTCGGCATCTACGGCGCCATCGCCGGCGGCGGCGGTGCCATCGGCCTGCTCCTCGGGGGGATCCTCACCTCCTACGCCTCCTGGCGCTGGACCCTCTTCGTGAACCTGGTGATCGGCGCGGTGGCCATCGCCGGTGCCGCCGTCCTGCTGTCCAACACCCGGGCTGCGAAGCGACCCCATCTGGACCTTCCCGGTGTGGTCACCGCCACGGCCGGGCTGTTCGCACTCGTCTACGGGTTCTCGCACGCCGAGACCACCTCATGGGGCGACACCTACACGGTGGCCAGCCTGGTGGCCTCGGTCGTGCTCCTCGCCACCTTCGTCGCCATCGAGCGCCGGGTGTCGGAGCCGCTGCTCCCGTTGCGCATCGTGGTCGACCGCAACCGGGGCGGCGCCTTCATCGCCATGTTCGCGGCCGGTGCCGCCATGTTCGGCACCTTCTTGTTCCTCACCTATTACATGCAGGGCACGCTCCACTACTCCCCCGTGGTGACCGGGTTCGCCTACCTGCCGATGATCGCCGGGCTGATCGTCTCGGCCCAGATCGCCACCAACGTCTTGCTCCCTCGGTTCGGGCCCAAGTTCATGGTGGCCGGGGGAATGGTGGCCGCGGCGGTGGCCATGGCGCTGTTGACCCGGACCGGGCTGGACTCGAGCTATGTGACGGTCATCCTCCCGGCCCTCGGCATCCTCGGCCTCGGGTTCGGGCTCATCATGGCGCCCTCGATGAGTGTGGCCACCGTCGGCTTGGCCACGGACGCGGGCATCGCCTCGGCCATGGTCAACACCAGCCAGCAGGTGGGGGGCTCGGTCGGGACCTCACTCCTCAACACTCTGAGCGCCACCGCGGTGACTGCGTACGCGCTGGCCAACCGGGCCACGGCGACCTCGGTCCGCACCCTGCAGGCCCAGGCGACGGTCCACGGCTACCACGTCGTGTTCACCTACGCCGCCATCTTCCTGCTGGTCGGGGCCCTCACCGCCGGGCTGCTCCTGCGCCGGGGGGCGGTGGCCGCGCTGGCCATCGCCACACCGGAGGGTTCCGAGGGTTCGGAGGCCGATCAGGCCGAGCCGGTCCTGGTCGGGGTCTGACCGGGCCTGGCCCGGATCGGGGCCTGACCGGGGCATGTGGCCCGGGGTTGGTAATAGATTGCCCGCATGGACACCCTCGAACTGGCAGACACCATCGCCGAGCCCCTCGGAACGGTGGGCATGAGCTTCTACTTCTCGCCCCAGGCCATCGCCCAGGGTGAGGGGATCGAGCTCGACGTCATCACCTTCTACGCCGGTGGCCGGGGTGGAGTCCTCGGGGACATCGACGCCGTCGAGGTCGACCGGATCTTCTACTTCTTCAAGACCGGGCTGGTGGCCTCCATGGTCGAAAAGGCCCGGGCCGGTGCCGACCGCCGGGAGACGGTGTCGACCCATCTGGACGCGGCCGACGACTATGCATCCGCCACCTTCGGCGCCATTCCCACCGACGTCCTCGGTGACTTCGCCGCGGCGGCGAAGGCGCTGGCCGCAACCCTGCCCACCGGAAGGTGGCCGCTCGTCGACGGGTACCTGGCCCAGCGCGTGCCGGCCGATCCCATCCACGAGGCCTACTACTGGTCCATCGTTCTCCGGGAGCTGCGGGGCGGGGTGCACACCGACGCCGTCACGGCCGCCGGGCTGAGCGCGGCCGAGGCGTGCCAGCTCGACCACGGTGGCCTCTCCTTCGGCCTGCACGGCTACGGCGACGACGACCGCACCGAGGAGACCGAGGAGCTCATGGCCAGGCGCGACGCCGTCGAGGTGGACACCTCCAACCGCATGGCCGTCCTGTTGGAGGTCCTCGACAGCGCACAGCGTCAGGCCCTGGCCAAAGGGGCGATCGCCCTCCACGACGCCGTCGCCGCTCCGGTTGCGGCCGCCTGACCGGGCCTGACGCGACACCTGACGCCGAGCCTGACGCGACACCTGACGCCACACCTGACGCCGAGCCTGACGCGACGATGACCACGGGGCACGCACCGAGTTCGCTGGTCCTCCTGCACGGGTTCGCCTCCACGTTCGAGCACAACTGGCAGCAGTCGGGATGGGTCGACATCCTGGCCGACTTCGGGTGCTCGGCCCCCCCGATCGACCTCCCGGGCCATGGATCCTCGAAACGGGAGGCGGATCCCTCCGCCTACGCATCGGTGGTGGAGGACGTCTTCGCCCTCCTGCCCCAGCCGGCCATCGCCGTCGGGTTCTCGGCCGGGGCCGAGCTCCTCCTGCGCATGGCCATCGCCCACCCCGGCTGCTTCGAGAGACTCGCCCTCCTCGGGCTGGGGGACAACGTCTTCGACTCCGCCGACCCGTCCACCCTGGCCGCCTCGCTCGAGGAGGGCGCCGAGCCCGAGGACGTGCAGGCCCGTCTCTTCCACCGGCTGGCCGCGTCATCGGGCAACGACCCGGTGGCGCTGTCGGCGTTCCTGCGCCGGCCGCGGGCGCCGATCCGGGACGCGGATCTGTCGGCCGTCACCTGTCCGGTTCTCGTCGTGCTGGGTGACCGGGACATGACGAAGACCGCCGACCGGCTGGTCGCCGCTCTGCCGGCGGCATCATTCGTCTCGGTTCCGGGGGTCGACCACTTCGCCACCCCGTCCGACTTCGGAGTGATCGACGCCACCATGAGGTTCTTCGGCTTCGAGTGAGAGCCGCGCCCCCGGGTGCCACCGGCACGCGACGAGGGGCGGCTCCCGGCGCCACGACTGGAACAGCGTCTCATCCCGGGCAGTAGAGTCCGAGTTTTCGGAAAGGAACTGACATGAGCGATCTGCTGCTGGCCGACGAACGGGAGGCGGTGGCCGGCGCGAGCCGGCACCTGGCCGAGACGGGCCTGGTCATCGGCACGGCCGGCAACATCTCGGCCCGCAAGGGCGATCTCATCGCGGTGACTCCCACCGGTGCCGACCTGGGCAAGGTCACGGCCGAGATGGTCACCGTCATCGACCTCGACGGCGAGGTGGTGGACGGCGAGTTCGCCCCGACCTCCGAGGTACCGCTGCACACCGGCATCTACGCCGCCACCAACGCCCTGGCCATCACCCACGCCCACGCCATGGCGTCCACCGCCCTGTCGTGCACCCACGACGAGCTGCCCCCGCTGCACTACAGCTGCCTGGGCCTCGGGGGAGCGCCCCGAACCGCGCCCTACGCCACCTTCGGATCGCAGGAGCTGGCCGACAACGTCATCAAGGCACTCAAGGGCCGGAACGCGGCCATGATGCGCAACCACGGCTCGATCGCCTACGGCAGCAAGATGGCCGAGGCCGTGGAGCGCCTCGAGCTCCTCGAGTGGCTGGCCGAGCTCTACTGGCGCTCCTCGTCCATGGGCACCCCGCACGTCCTCACCGACAAGGACTTCGAAGCCATCATCATGTCGGCCATGGAAAAGGGCTACGGCAGCGTGAAGAAGGTCGACAAGAAGGACAAGAAGGACAAGAAGGAGGCCTGACGCCGTCCCGCTCGGCTCGGGTCGGGCCCGCGGCGGCAGCCCCGGGGCGGGAGGCCGGGCACCGGTCGAACGGGAGAACACCATGAAGCAGCGGGTGCTGGGTGGGACCGGCATGTGGGTCAGCGAGTACGCGTTGGGCACCATGATGCTCGGCGCCATGGGCAATCCCGACCATGACGAGTCGGTCCGCATGATCCACACCGCGCTCGATGCCGGTATCAACTTCGTGGACACGGCCGACGTCTACTCGCTGGGCGAGTCGGAGGAGATCGTGGGCAAGGCGCTCAAAGGACGGCGCGACGAGGTCGTGCTGGCCACCAAGTTCGGCCTTCCCGTGGGTCAGGACCCGAACCAACGCGGGGGGTCGCGGCGCTGGATCGCCCGCGCCGTGGAGCACAGCCTCCGGCGCCTCGGCACCGACCACATCGATCTCTACCAGATGCACCGGCCGGATCACGACACGGACATCGACGAGACGCTGTCCGCGCTCTCCGACCTGGTGCGGGCGGGCACGGTGCGGGCCGTCGGCTCCTCCACCTTCCCGGCCGACCTGATCGTCGAGGCACAGTGGGTGGCCGACAAGCACGGCCACCACCGCTTCCGGACCGAGCAACCGCGGTACTCCATCTTCTCGCGGACCATCGAGGCCTCCGTGCTCCCGGCCGCCCAACGCCACGGCATGGGGATCCTCACCTACGGACCGTTGAGCAGCGGCTGGCTGTCAGGACGGGCCGACCCGACCCGCGGCCACCGCGCCGATGGGTTCGGAGCCAGGAACTTCGATCTCACCATCCCGGGCAACCGGGCCAAGCTGGAGGCCGTGAGCCGGCTCACCGAGCTGGCTGCGGACGCGGGGATGCCGCTCTCCCACCTGGCCACCGCATTCGTGCGGGCCCACCCGGCGGTCACCTCGGTCATCATCGGTCCCCGGACATCCGGCCAGCTGGCCGAGCTGCTGGCCGGCGCCGATGTCGAGCTGGACGGGGACGTCCTCGACCGCATCGACGAGATCGTGGGCCCGGGCACCGAGCTCAACCCGGCGGACAACGCCTTCGCCACGCCACCGGCCATCGAGGACAAGCGCCTGCGCCGCCGATGAGGGCCGGGCCGCTCCGGACCCCTACCTGCTCGAGCCGAAGTAGGTCTCGCGCAACTCGCGCTTCAAGATCTTGCCCGAGGGGTTGCGGGGGAAGCGCTCGGCGGTGAAGA
The DNA here is from genome assembly GCA_049521915.1 of Acidimicrobiales bacterium. GTDB lineage: Bacteria > Actinomycetota > Acidimicrobiia > Acidimicrobiales > RAAP-2 > Bog-756. The sequence continues at coordinate 11,176 of JBEKOI010000002.1, forward strand.
CGATCCGGCTCGGGATCTTGAACATGGCCAGCTTGTCGGCCAGGAAGTCCTTGAGCTGGTCGGCGGTGATGACGGAGCCGCCCTTGAGCTGGATCACACAGGCGACCTCTTCGCCCAGACGCTCGTGGGGGATACCGAACACGGCCGCCTCGTAGACATCGGTGTGGTCGTAGATGGCGCTCTCCACCTCGGCGCAGTAGACGTTCTCGCCCGCCCGGAGCACCATGTCCTTGGCCCGGTCCTCGACATAGAGGAAGCCCTCCTCGTCGATCCGGCCGAGGTCGCCCGAGGCCAACCAGCCGTCGACGATGCTCTCCGCCGTCGCCTCGGGCTTGTTCCAGTAACCCCGGAAGACATTCGGGCCCTTCATCCAGATCTGGCCGCGCTCGCCGACGGGCACGGAGGTGCCGTCCTCGTCACGGATCTCGGTGTCCAAGATGGTGGTGCGGGCCCGGCCGGTCGAGGTCGGATGGCTCACGTAGTCGTCGCCGCTGTTGCCGGGACCGAACCCGTTGGTCTCGGTCATCCCGTAGCCGATGTTGGGCCGGCCCCGGGAGAACCCGTGCTCGACGCGGTCGACCAACTTCACCGGGGCCGGGGCACCGCCGCCGCCGATGGTGGCCAACGACGAGGTGTCGTACTTGGAGAAGGCCGGGCTCTCGAGCAGGTCCCAGCTCTGGGTGGGCACGCCGACGAAGGCCGTCACCTGTTCGGCCTCGATGAGGCGCAGCGCCGTCTCGGGGTCCCAGCGGTGCATCATGACCAGCTTCATCTTCATCCCGAAGCACGAGAGCATCACCGGAACGCATCCGGTCACATGGAAGAGGGGCACGATGAGGATGAAGCTCGGCAGGCGACCGCCCTCGCCGAGCGGGTTCTTGCCCTGTCGAGCCGTCTGGATGGTGGCACCGGCCCAGAACGCCATCAGCGCCTGGGTCACGGCCCGGTGGGTCGACACGGCGCCCTTGGGGAACCCGGTCGTGCCCGACGTGTAGAGGATGGTGGCGTCGTCGTCCGGGTCCACCTCGACGGCAGGCATGGGCTCGCCCAGCGTGACGACCTCGTCGTAGCGGCGGACACCGGTGGGCTGCGGTTCGATCTCGTCGGCCCGGACCACGACCATGGGGATGTTCCTCGAGTGGGCGGCCCGGTGGGCCCGGTCGATCCGTTCGGGATCGGCGATGAGCACCGAGAGGCCGGAGTCCTCGATGGCGTAGTCGACCTCCGCCTCGGTCCACCATGCGTTGAGGGAGACCGACACCGCTCCGATGGAGACGATGGCCGCGAACGAGACGATCCATTCGGGGAGGTTCCGCATGGAGATACCGACCCGGTCCCCCTTGCTGACGCCGAAGGTGTTCACCAGCGCGCCGGCCAGGGCGTCGACGTGACGCATGGTCTCGTCGAAGGTCCACCGCTCGTCCTCGTAGACGAGAAACGTCGACTCATCGCCCCGTGCGCCGGCGAAGATCTGGCCAATGTGGGGTGGGGCGTTCTTGAACAGCCGGTAGTCGATCCCTGCGACCGTTCCGTCCACGACCTCGAAGAGCTGGCCGGGCCCGGTCACCCGGGCAAGGGCCTCGTCGTAACCGAGTGACATCGATGCCATCTCTCTCCCCCAGGGTTCAGGTCTCCCGGCTCAGCCCGTACCCAGGGCCACCCAGCCCGCTCGGGCTCGGTGACCGGCGATCTTAGGCCCGGGTGGCGGACCGGGCCGATCTGTACTGCAACCGGGCCGATCCGTGCTGCAACCGGGCCGCAACCGTGCCGATCCGTGCCCTCACCCGGCCGCGACGTCGAGGACGGCGAGGATCTCGTCGCCCCAGCGCTCGAGTCGAAGGGGCCCGATGCCGCGGCAACGGGCCAGCTCGGCGAGCGTGTGCGGGAGATCGGCGGCGATACCGATCAGGTCCTTGTCGGTGAGGACCACGTAGGCGGGCACCGACTCCTTGCGGGCCACGGCCGACCGCCACTCGCGCAGGGACCGTTCTGCGGCCTGCCCCACCTCCGACAGCGCCGGGGCCGGGCCGCGCTCTTTGACCGGCGCCACCGGCTTGCGCCGCGCCGGCGACCGCTGGTCCCGCCGCCCGGCCGGGGCCGTGCCCGCGGTGCCGGCAGGGGTGGGAGCCCGGTGCGGTCGGGAGCCGTCGAGCTCGGCGAGGAACGCCGACGGGGCGTCGGCGTCGGCCAGCACGGCCACCCGGTCCCGGGCCCGGGTCAGGGCCACGTGGAAGACGCGGCGCTCCCCCTCCTCGTCGTCGGACAGCCGGTGGGGGAACAGCCCCTCGGTGGCACCGAAGACGATCACGTTCCCCCACTCCTTGCCCTTGATCCGGTGCACGGTGGACAGGAGCACCTTCGGCCCCTCGGCCGGCTGACGGGTGAGGACGCCACGGAGCCACTCCTCGAATGTCGACGCCTCAGGGTGGAGGGCGGCCACCGCCCCGAGGGCCACCAGGTCGTCGGCGTGGGTCGAGCGGTCCGCCTCCCGGCGCGACGAATCGAGAACGTCCATGGTGCCGTTGAGGCCGATCCCCTCACCGATGGCCCGCAGGGCCGCGGCGGTGGACCGGGAGGCCGCCCGGGCCACGGTGTCGAGGTCGTCGGCGTAGGCCAACAGCTTGGGGACGTCCCGGCCCGACAGGCGGCCGGCCAGCCGGCGGATGTCCGCGGTGGAGGTGGACCGCGCCTTGGTCAGCATGTCCACCACCATGGGAGCGATCCCCCGCGAGGGTCGCCGGACCGTGTCCCGCACGTCCTCGCGGCGGATGTGGTCGGGGTCGGATCCGATGCGCAGGTAGGCGAAGGCGGTGCGGATGCCGGTACGGCCCAGGGCCTTCACGCCCAGCGGCGTCGTGCAGGCGATGCCCGACTCGGCACAGGCCACCTGCACGGGTAGCAACGCGGAGTTCACCCGGGCCAGCACGGCGATGTCACCCGGCTCGACACCGGAGTCCTGCCACCCGGTGATGATCTCCACGGCCAGGGCGGCGAGGGTGTCACCCGGAGCGGTCCGCACGGCCACCGGGCCCGACCCGGCCAGCGGGCCCGGGCCGGCCACCTCCCCGTCGACGCGGCCCTCGGGCCATCGGATGGTCTTGTCGAGGCGTCGGTGGTTGTAGGAGAGGAGGTGACGGGCCGCTCCCACCACCGCCGGGGGGCACCGGTAGTTGACCTCCAGGGGGTGGTGGGCGGCACCGGGGAAGTAGCGCGGGAAGCCGATGAGGAATTCCGGTGTGGCGCCGGAGTAGCCGTAGATGACCTGGTCGTCGTCACCGACCCCGAAGCAGTCGTAGCCCGGCGCGGCCAGCAGCCGGATCATGAGCAGGTGGGCCGGGGTCAGGTCCTGGAACTCGTCGACCAGCAGCCGCCGGCAACGGGCCTGTGCCGCCGCCCGCGCCTCGGCGTCGGTGACGAGGATTTCGATGGCCCGGTAGATCTGCTCGTCGAAGTCGACCGCCCCGAGCTCGACCAGCGCCGACCGGTAGCGGTCGAACCCGGCGCCGATGCCGGCCGCGTCGGGGATGGCCTCCTCCACCGCCTCGGGGGACGTGAGCCCGAGGCGGACGGACGAGAGGGCGGCGATATAGGGGGCGACCGTATCGGCGTTCGCCTGGCGACGGATGTCGAACAACCCCTGGAGGACGTCCCGGACCTCGGGCTCCTCCAGCACCCTCGGGCGGCCGCCGGGTCCGAGCTCGCTGCAGATCCACAGGCCGGTGCTGTTGAGCGTCCGGATATGGGGCCCACCCGGCGTGAGGATCCCGGCGCACCGCTGCTTCATCTCGTCAGCCGCCCGCGTGTTGTAGGCCAGCGCGCTCACCGTCCCCGGCTGGGCGCCGCGGCCGGCCACCAGGTGGCGCAGCCGCTCGGTCAGCACCCGCGTCTTCCCCGATCCGGCCGGGGCGATGACCCGGGCGCCGCCCGACCGGTGGCCGACCGCGGCCAGCTGGTCCGGCGCCAGCTCGGCCTCGGGTTCGCCATAGGTGGCCGGATCGAGGTGACCGGACTCCGCACCCCACCGGTGCACGACACCGACCCCGGAGGGCAGGGCCGGAGGATCCGGGGGACCACCGTCGATGAACAGCGGGGTACCGTCGGCCAGGGTGATGTCGGCCGGGCCGCCCACGGCACCGCCGGCGGCGGCCGCCGTGCGGACCGCCTTCCTCCCGTGCCACCAGATGGGCTCGCCGGCCCGGGCGTCGTAGTTGTTGGCCCAGACCAGGAAGTGGAGCCGCTCCACCTCGAACTCGAAGTCGGGGGTGAGGTCGTGGACCGGCCCGTCGAAACGCTGGGCGACCTTCAGGGCGCTCGGGTCCACCCCGAGCTCGACCACCACGGGCCGGCGCTCGAGCCACAGCTGATGGAGGACACCGAGCACCGGTCCGGGCCGGGCCAGCTCGGCATCCCCGACGGTCACCCTCGGGCACCCGCTCCAGGGGCCTGGGGGCTCGGCCCCGGGCGCCACGACGACACCCCGGCCCAGCTCTGGTGGCGCGGGGTTCAACACCCGATCAACGTAGCGAGAGGTTGCGACACCGCGAACGCCACTCCCCCGGGCGCCGGGTCCCCGAACGCCGATCCCCCGGGCGCCGGCCGCGGGTTCGTCGACCTGCTCAGTTCTCCCGCTCGAGGGTCTCGTAGCGGACGCCGGTCAGCTCCTCGGACACGGACCACAACCTGGAGGCCGTCCCGGTGTCCGTGGCCGACTTCAGGAAGGGGACGGCCTTGGGGTGGCCGCGCATGCCGAACAGACGGTCGGGACCGAAGAATTGCCCGCCGCCCACAGCCGGCGAGGTCGCCGCGTACAGGCTCGGAAGGGCGCCGGCGGCCGCGCTCTGGGCCAGGATGGTGTTCCCCAGTCGGAGCACCCGTTCGGCGAGGGCCGATCCTTCCATCTGTGGGGCGACCAACTGCAGGTTGGTGGCGGCGTAGCCCGGATGGGCCGCCACGCTGATGACATCGGCGCCGTACCGGGCCAACCGGCGGTCGAGCTCGAGGGCGAACATCTGGTTGGCCAGCTTGGACTGCCCGTAGGCGGACCACTTGCCGTAGTGCTTCAGCCCCTGCAGGTCGTCGAACCGGATCCGGCCCCCCGTGGCGGCCATGCTGGACACCGTCACCACCCGGGCGCCCGGTGTGGCCAGCAGCGCGTCGAGCAGGAGACCGGTGAGGGCGAAGTGGCCGAGGTGGTTGGTGCCGAACTGCATCTCGAATCCGTCGGCCGTCTCGCGGCGCGGGATGGCCATCACCCCGGCGTTGTTGACCAGGACGTCGAGACGGTCGTGCCCGGCGGCGAAGTCGGCGGCGAACTTGCGCACCGACGTCAGATCGGCGAGGTCGAGCTCGGCCAGCTCCAGCTCGGCGCCGGGCGCCTCGATTTGGAGCCGGTCCACGGCCCCGGCTCCCCGGAGCTGGTCGCGACAGGCCACAACGACATGGGCCCCCGCCCTGGCCACGGCCAGAGCCGTCTCGAATCCGAGCCCGCTGTTGGCGCCCGTCACCACGATCACGCGTCCGGTGAGCGGCGGGATGTCTGCTGTCGTCCACGGTGCCATCGCCCCCGACCATAGGCAGTCCGGCCGACCGAGGCCAAGACGGAACCGCACCTCGAACGTCCGGAGCGGGACAGGGGACGGGCCGAGGGAGGGGCGGAGGGCCGAAGTACGCTGTGACCCGATCGGCAACCACCCCGCCCGAGGAGGACGGTCCACTGGCCCCGCGCCGCGCCACCGACACCGAGGTCGACACCTGGAGGGAGCACGGGTGGGTGCTGCTCGAGGGACTGGTGGGCACCGAGGAGATCGACGCCGCCTACGACGATGTGCACCAGCTGTTCCCCACCGGCGAGGCGTACCACGCCGATCCCGAGGGGGCCATCCGGACGTGGAAGGGATCGCTTCGCCACGCCGAGGAGGACCGGCTGTGGCCGGAGGACGGGCCCGGGTTTCGAGCCGACCAGCACCTCTGGGTGACCGAGTTCCCGTTTCCGGGCGGGGGCACCCTCAACCGGCTCTGCGTGCACCCCTCCATCGTCGACTTCGCCGAACGCGCCCTTCGGACCCGGGACGTGCGGATCTACCAGACCCACGCCACCGCCTCCTATTCGGGCCTGACCAACTACGAACAGCCGATGCACACCGACCGGAACCATTCGTGGCTCCCACCCGGCCACGAAGCACCCTGGTGGAACCTCGAGGGCTTCCTCTACCTCTCCGACGTGACCGACGCCGACAATCCCACCCGGGTGGTCTCGGTGGCCGACTCGGGCCATGTGAGAGAGACGACCCCCATCCTGATGCCCGACCGCGATCCGGGGCTGTACGCATCCGAACGTCGGGCCACCGGGGTACGCGGCTCGTACCTCGCCTACCGGTCGGACGTCTTCCACCGCGGGGCCCCGTTCGGCGCCGATCGGCGGGTCCGGTTCATGCTGGCCCTGGCCTTCAAGCAGGCCGGACAGGAGTGGATCGGCTACAACCAGGCCCAGTCGAAGTCGACCAGACCGGAGTGGACCGCCTTCGCCGAGCATTCGACGCCACGTGAGCTCGAGCTGTTCGGCTTTCCCCCGCCCGGCCATCCCATCTGGAACGACGCGCTGCTCCACCGGACCTCGCTCCGCTACCCGCGACTCGACCTCGCTCCCTGGCGCGACGCGCTCGACCAGGGCCGGATGGACCCTTCGCCGTAGCCGGACCCGGAGGTCCGCTGGGTACGAATACCCAGTTCAGTTGCGCGCGCGGACGCTGACAGCCCGACGGGGTTGGCCCACACTCGTACTCAGCGACCGATGAGCCGAGGGGACGGGCAGATGAAGAAGAGCAGGCAGATCCATCGCATCCGGCGCCTCTCCCGCCTGCAGGCTCTCCACGGGAGGGACGTGCTCCCCCCCACGTCACCGGCGCTCCTCCCCAAGGATCCGGCCGGGAGAGTCCCGAGGGCCAAGCCCGCAACCGGGGCCGACCAGTGAGACCCGGCCCGGGCCATGGAGCTCCCGGCTGGAGCCGCCGCCGGTGACGTGGGCACCGGCCGAGGCCGAACTGACAGCTGTCGCCGGACCCGGACCGCCCGGCAACGGGCACGGACGGTATGGTCGCGCCGTGGCGGATGAAGTGTTCCTGGCTCGTCTCGAACCCTCCGAACGGGACCGGCTCGAGGCAGCCGGTCGCCGGCGGCACTTCGGGGCAGGCCAGGCACTCTTCTTCGAGGGAGAGGAGGGCCGGGACGTCTACGTCCTGGTCGAGGGCCTGGTCAAGGTGGTCATGACTGCAGCCTCGGGCCGGCAGGTCATCCTCGGCCTCGAGTCCGCCGGTTCGGTCCTGGGCGAGCTCTCGGCCATCGACGGCCAGCCGCGTTCGGCCTCGGCCGAAGCGGTGACCCCCGTCGACGTCATCGTGCTGCGCATGGAGGATTTCCGCTCGTTCCTCGAGCATCAACCGCGGGTGGCCGCCGAGTTGCTGGAAGTGGTGGCCGCCCGGCTCCGGAGGACCTCCCAGCGCCAGCTCGAATTCGGGGCCGGCGATGCCCTGGCCCGATTGTGCAGCTGCCTCCTGATCATGATCGGGCGCTTCGGGGACGACGAGGAGGTGCCCACGGTGAGCCTCCCGATCGCCCAGCACGAGCTGGCCGACCTCACCGGGCTGTCCCGCGAGGCGGTCGTGAAGGGTTTGCGCCGCCTCCGGGAGCTGGGTTGGGTCGAGGCCAGCGGTCGCACCATCGTCATCCGCGACTATTCGGCCGTCGAGGCCCGGGCCCTGCACTGAGCCGGGCCCCGGTTCAGTCGGTGACGGCCCACCGGTCCCCCGTCAGGTGAAGTCCGAGCCGCCGTCCACATTGACGTCGGCGCCGGTCACGTAGCCGTTGGTCCGGGAGGCCAGGTAGGCGGTGAGGGAGGCCACCTCCTCGGGCAGCCCGGCCCGGCCCAGGTCGGCCGGCTGGTGGAAGTGCCGGTCGATCCACGTCATGACGTCATAGGGGTCGGTGGCGTCGAGCCCGTCCTGTTCGAAGAGCTCGCGCAGCCCCTCGCTGAAGCTGGCCGTGACGATGGATCCGGGGCTGACCGTGTTGACCAGGATCCCCTCGGGGGCCAGTGACTTGGACAGGTTCTTCGACACGCTGGTCAAGGCGGCCTTGGCCGCGGTGTAGGCCACGATGAGCGGGCTCTGACGCTGCGTGGAGTGCGCGGACACGTTGACGATCCGGGCCCACTCGGCCTTTCTGAGGAGTGGGAGCCCGGCACGGACGCATCGCACAGCGGCCATGACCCCGAGGTCGAACGACACGTCCCAATCGCTGTCGTCGAGCTGCTCGAAGCGCCCGGCCCCCGGTCCCAGCGTGTTGACCAGCACATTCAGCGAGCCCCATGTCCGGCCCAGTTCGAGAAAGGCCGCGTCGACCTGGTCGCGGTCGGTGACGTCGACGGCCAGGCCGAGCGATCCGGCGCTCCCGGCCGCGTGCAGGGCGGCCACCGTGGCGTCGAGCGCCTCCCGGCCCCGGGCCACCACCGCCACCTGGGCCCCTTCCGCGGCCAGGCGCTCGGCGATGGCCCGGCCCATCCCCTTCGACCCACCCGTGACGACCGCCCTGGCTCCATCCAGGCCCAGATCCATGGTGCTCTCCTTCTCGGCGCCGGAAGCGCCGCTGGGCGGATGTCCGGCCGGTGACGGAAAAGGTAGTTCGACCGACCGGACCGTGTGGTCCACCGGTCGACATCCACGAGGTGGAAAGATGGATGGCTAGTCTGAATGAATAGTTGACCAGATCAGTCAGTTTTAGAGCCTGTCCAGGTCCAACTCGCTGTGGCAGATCCCGGATCCCACTTGACGCACGCTACCGCCAGGCCTGCCACGCAAGTTCCCGCCGTTGGACACCGCACCGTGCACAGTGGGTCAAGGTTCTCCATGGAGACTTCCCCGAAGATCGCTTTGGCCGTGGCGCTGGAAGGCGCCGGATGGCACCCTTCGGCATGGCGGCTCCCGGGCGCCCGTCCGGCAGAGCTGTTCTCCGGCCGCTACTGGGTCGACCTGGTCCGAGAGGCGGACCGGGCCGGTATCGATTTCGTGACCATCGACGATTCGATGTCCGTACAGACGAGACGCCGGGGCGTGCCCGACGACCGGATCGACCGGGTCCGGGGGCGTCTCGACGCCGTGCTCATCGCGGCCCGGGCGGCGCCGGCCACCCGGTCCCTGGGCCTCGTCCCGACGGCCACGACCACCCACACCGAACCGTTCCACGTGTCCAAGGCCATCGCCACCCTCGACTACGTGAGCGGCGGGCGGGGCGGTGTCCAGGTCCGGGTCTCATCGACGGCCCTCGAAGCCCGCCAATTCGGCCGCCGTCCGGTGCCCGACGCCGCGGCCGGCCCGGTGGGACCCGATCAGGCCACCGACCTGTTCGACGAGGCCGCCGACTTCATCGAGGTGGTCCGCCGGCTGTGGGACAGCTGGGAGGACGGGGCCGAGATCCGCGACGTGGACACCGGTCGCTTCATCGACCGCGACCGCCTGCACTACATCGACTTCGAGGGACGCTGGTTCTCGGTGAAGGGCCCGTCCATCACCCCCCGGCCCCCGCAGGGCCAGCCGCTCGTGACCGCCCTGGCCCACGTGCCCGTCGCCTTCCGGCTGGCAGCCCGCCAGGCCGACGTGGTCTTCGTCACGCCCGACGGTCCCGATGACGCCCGGGCCATCATCGCCGGGCTCCGGACCGAGGAGGCGGCCGTGGGCCGCACCCTTCCCCCACTCCTCGTCTTCGCCGACCTGGTCGTCTTCCTCGACACCGAGGCGGCCGCGGCCGAGGAGCGCAGGGCCCTGCTCGACGGGCTGGCAGGCCGGCCCCACCGGTCCGATGCCCACGTCTTCACCGGAACCCCGGCCGGACTGGTCGACCTGCTGGTCGACTGGGAGACAGCCGGGATCGATGGCTTCCGCCTCAGGCCTGCGGCCATCCCCCACGACCTCGAAGCCATCACCCGCCGGGTGGTGCCCCTGGCCCGCCAAGGTGGGATCCTCGGCCGGCAACCCCGTAGCGGCACGCTGCGCGAGCATCTGGGCCTTCTCCGGCCCGAGAACCGGTACGTCGATGCCTGAGCGCCCGCGTACCCGCGCCACCGAGGGGCCGGCGCCGTCGCCCGTGACCGGACGGCGCCGGCAGATCCACCTCGCCGTCCACTTCCCCGGGGTCAACAACACCACCGTGTGGAGCGACCCCGAGGCGGGCAGCCAGATCGAGTTCTCCTCCTTCGTCAAGCTGGCCCAGACCGCGGAGCGGGCCAAGTTCGACTTCTTCTTCCTGGCCGAAGGCCTGCGCCTGCGCGAGGTCCGCGGCCGCATCCACGATCTCGACGTGGTCGGACGGCCCGACACCTTCACGGTGCTGGCCGCGCTGGCCGCCGTCACCGACCGGATCGGCCTGTCGGGGACCATCAACTCCACCTTCAACGAGCCCTATGAGGTGGCACGGCAGTTCGCCTCGCTCGACCACCTGTCCGACGGCCGGGCGGCGTGGAACGTGGTCACTTCGTGGGACGCCTTCACCGGTGAGAATTTCCGACGCGGTGGCTTCCTGGCCCGAGAGGACCGCTATGAGCGGGCCCGCGAGTTCCTCCAGACGGCCAGGGAGCTGTGGGACTCGTGGGACGACGGCGCCGTCGTGGCCGATCCGGTCTCGGGAACGTTCCTGACCGATGCGGGCCAGGGGACCTTCGCCCATCACGGGGTGCACTTCGACATCGAGGGTGTCTTCGGCGTGCCCCGGTCACCCCAGGGCCAGCCGGTGATCTTCCAGGCCGGCGACTCCGACACCGGCCGCGAGTTCGCGGCGGCCGAATCGGACTGCATCTTCTCCCGTCACGGGACCATCGAGGCCGGCCAGCGCTTCTACCGGGACGTCAAAGGGCGCATGGCGCGCTACGGGCGGACGCCGGACGAGCTCAAGATCCTCCCGGCGGCCACCTTCGTGCTCGGGGAGAGCGAGGCGGACGCCATCGAGCGCGCCGCTGTCATCCGCAGCCAGCAGGTGAGCGGGGCGACGGCCATCCAATTCGTGGAACAGGTCTGGAATCGCGATCTCTCCGGATACGACCCGGACGGCCCGCTCCCGGCGGAGGACCCAGACCTCTCCGAGCTGACCGTGGTGAAGGGCCGGGCCGCCCTCAACTCCGACCGGCAGCAGACCTCCCGGGAGTGGAGGGCCCTGGCCGAGTCCAAGGCTCTGTCCATGCGTGAGCTCGTCATCGAGGTGACCAGCCGACCGTCGTTCATCGGCACCGCCGAGCAGGTGGCCACGCAGATCGAGACCTCGGTCAGCGAGGAGGCCGCGGACGGATTCATCCTGGTTCCCCACATCACCCCGGGCGGACTCGACGGGTTCGCCGACACGGTCGTGCCCATTCTCCAGGAGCGCGGCCGGTTCCGCACCGACTACGAGGGACCGACCCTGCGTGATCACCTCGGGCTCCCTCCTGCCCGGGCCCCCCACCGTCACGGCGCGGCGCGGTCGACCAGCTGATGACCTCGAAGCGGGTACCCCTGGGTGTGCTGGACCTGGTCCCGATCAGCTCGGGGTCCGATCCCCCGACCGCCCTGCAGAACAGCATCGACCTGGTCAGGGCAGCCGAGGCCCTCGGCTACTCCCGCTACTGGTTCGCCGAGCACCACCTCAATCCGGGGGTGGCCGGCTCGTCCCCGGCGGTGCTCACCGCCATGGCGGCCGCCGAGACCGGGCACATCCGCATCGGGTCCGGTGGCGTCCAGAGTGGGCACCGGACGGCGCTCTCCATCGTCGAGGAGTTCGGCCTGCTCGATGCCAGGTACCCGGGACGCATCGACCTCGGGATCGGGCGCTCGGGCGGCCCGGGCCTCCTCCAACAGCGGCCGAAGAACCCGGAGGACCCGGAACGGCGCCCCAGGCGCAACGCCAACGAGCCGTACCGGACGGCCGAAGGGCTGCTCATCCCGCAGCGACCCTCGCTCCGGGGGCTGGCCAACTCCCCCCTCCTGGCCATGACCTCCGACCTGATCCGCCAGCAGGGGGCCGAACCGGCCGGCTACGGCGACCTGCTCGACGACATCGTGGGCCTGCTGGACGGCACCTACCGGTCGGCCGAGGGGCTCACCGCCAGGCCCACCCCCGGCACGGGCGCCGGGGTCGAACTCTGGGTCCTCGGAAGCAGCGCCGGCGAGAGTGCCTCGGTGGCCGGGAGACTGGGCCTGCGCTTCGCGGGCAACTACCACGTGAGCCCGGCGACCGTGCTGGAGGCCGTGGACGCCTACCGCGAGGCGTTCGTCCCCTCCGCCGACCTCGACCGTCCGTACGTGGCCGTCTCCGCCGACGTGGTGGTGGGCCTGGACGACGAAACAGCCAACGAGCTGGCCCTGGGGTTTCCGCTGTGGGTCCTCAGCATCCGGAGCGGGCAGGGCGCCATTCCCTTCCCCGGTCCTGACGAGGCCCGCCGTCACCACTGGACCGGGGCCGAACGGGCACTGGTCCGCGACCGGACGGAGACCCAGTTCGTCGGATCGCCCCGGTCGGTGGCCGCCCAGCTCCGCTCGTTGCAGGAGGCCACGGACGCAGACGAGCTGTTGATCACCACCGTCACCCACCGGCACGAGGACCGGATCCGTTCCTACCGGCTCCTGGTCGACGAGTGGGACAACGAGCAGAGTCCCGGTCTCCGCGCCGAGACCCACATGCACTACCCGGCGGCGAGAGAGACCCGACCCGGGTCGCTCACCTCCCGGCAGCACACGGGGTAGCGGGGCCGGGAGGGGTCGGGGGGCCCGGGGGTAGCGGGGGTCGGGGGGCCCGGTCAGTCGGCGGCGATGGCGCTCGGAGCCGGCCCGGTCAGTCGGCGGCGATGGCCGCCAGCACGTCGAGCTTCGCCGCCCGTCGGGCCGGCCACGTGGCCGCCCCCAGCCCGAGCAGCGCCGACAGGACGAGGAACACGATCAGGCTGGTCACCGGGATGACGATGTCGGTGATGCCCTGTTGCTTGAGCGATGCCGCGAAGGCGACTCCGAGGGCGGTACCGACGACGACACCGATGATGGCGCCGAACAGGGAGAGGATGACGGCTTCGGACCGGATCATGGCCCGTACCTGGCGCCGCCTCATCCCGACGGCGCGCAGGAGGCCGATCTCGTGTGTCCGCTCGAACACCGAGAGCATGAGGGTGTTGACGATCCCGATGAGGGCGATGACCACGGCCAGGGCCAAGAGGGCGTACACCAGCCCGAGGAGCTGGTTGACCTGGGCCTGCTGCGACTTCTCGAACTGGGCCAGGGTCTGGATCTTGAGGTTCGGGTAGGACGTGAGCTGTCCGTTGATCACCTTCCCGTCCGAACCGGGACCCCCGGCCGTCCGCAGGAGCACGGCCACCGGCAGCGGGTTGTCGAAGTGGGAGAGGAAGAACCCGTCGCCGACCAGGAAGCTGCCGATGAGGGCGTTCGGTTTGAAGATGCCCCCGATGCGCATCGTCGTCGACCCGGTCTGGGCGAACTTCACCTTCGCCACCGCACCGACCGAGAGATGGTCGCTGTTCGCCGTGGTGGTGTCGATGAGCAGGTCGCCGCGGACGAGGGCGGGTGCGCCGGTCCCGGCGTCCATCCGGAGGATGACCGTCTCGGGCAGGTGATCGGTGGACACCGCGGTGAGGCCCGACACCGACCCCCTGAATTGGAACTGCCCGGAGTAGACCGTCGACTCCGCGGTGACGCCGGGGATACGGGACGTGATGGCGGCGACCGAATTGCTGAACCCACCGGGGCCCGACCCGGAGCTGGTGATGATGTAGTCGGCGCTGACGGCCTGGTCGACGCTGCTGGTGGCCGACTTGGACAGCGAGGCTCCGAACACGGCGATGGTGGCGACGAGGGCCAGTCCCACCATGAGCGCCGAGGAGGTCTGGGCCGTCCGCCGCGGGCTCCGCATCGAGTTCTCGCGCCCCAGCTTTCCCGACGTCCCGAGCAACCGGGCCAACGGCCGCCCGAGGACGCTGGCCATGGGGCGGGCCACGATGGGGGCCAGCATCCCGATACCGATGAAGATGGCGACCGCTCCCACCCCGACCAGCTGGATGGCCGGCTTCTTCAGCCCGATGGCCAGCACCACGACACCGAGGAAGGCGATGACGGACCCGACCACGATCCGGCGGCGGGACGATTCCTCCTGGTCACCCTGGTAGTCGACCATGGCCGCCACCGGAGGGATGCGTACGGCCCGGCGGGCCGGGCTGATGGCCGACACCACCGTCACCCCGATGCCGACCACGAGGGCGACGACCACCGTGCGGGTCTCGAAGACCAGGGGGCCGGTGGGCAGGGTGACGCCGAAGCCCTTCAGCAGCTCCTCCAGGCCGACGGCGGCCAGGACACCCAGCCCGAGGCCGACGAGCGAGGCGACCAGGCCGAGCAGGGCGGCCTCCACGAGTACCGAGCGGAACACCTGGCGGCGGCTGGCACCCACGATCCGCAACAGGGCCAGCTCGCGGGTCCGCTGCCCGACCAGGATGGAGAAGGTGTTGAAGATGGTGAACCCGCCCACGAACAGGGAGATGAAGGCGAAGACCAGCAGCGCCGTCGAGAAGAAGCCCAGCGCCTGGTCGATGGAGTTGGTCTGCTCGTTGGCCACCGCCTGACCGGACACCACTTCCACCCCGGGGGGGAGGTCCTTGGCGATGGCGCGCTGGAGGGTGGCCTTGTCGGTTCCCGGCTGGGCCAGGACGTTGATGGAGTCGAAGTGGCCGACCTCGTTGAACAACCGCTGGGCGGTGGGGAGGTCGAAGGCGGCCAGCGTGGCACCGGCCAGGTTGTCGGCCGAGCCGAACTTGACCAGGCCGGAGATGGTGAACGTCCGGGTCGGACCGGAGAGCAGGACCCGCACGTGATCGCCCACCGTGAAGTGGTACTTGTCCGCGGTGCCGACGTCCATGGCCACCTCGGTGGGGGTGGTCGGAGCCCTCCCACCGACCACGGTGAGGACAGACACCCGGGAATTGGGAACGAAGGAGAACCCGATGGTCGGTGCTCCTCCCGTGGTGATGGCCTTCCCGTCCGGAGCGATGAACTGCGCCGGGCCGGTCACCGAACCGTCGGCGTAGGCCACCCCGGGGATGCGGAGGACGGACGCCTCGATGGACTCGGGGATCGGCTTGCGGTCGGCGGTGCCGGAGGAGTCGTCGAATGCGGCCTTGCCCCGGACCACGAAGTCGACGTTCTGGTACACGTGGCCGAACAGGGTGGTGAACGTGTTGTGGAGGGTGTCGGTGAGGACGAAGGTCCCCGAGATGAAGGTCACCCCGAGTACGATGGCCAACGCGGTCAGGGCCAGGCGCAGCTTGTGGGCCAACAGCCCCTTGACGGTGACCTTCCACATGTCAGGTCCCGAGCTGCTTCATCCGCTCCAGCACCAGGTCCGCCGTGGGCGACACCAACTCGCCCACCACCTTGCCGTCGGCCAGGAACACGACCCGGTCGGCGAAGGCCGCCCCCCGGGGGTCGTGGGTGACCATGACGATCGACTGGTTGAACTCGGTGACCGACCGGCGCAGGAAGGCCAGCATCTCGGCCGACGAGTTCGAGTCGAGATTGCCGGTGGGCTCGTCGGCGAAGACCAGATCGGGCCGGCCGATGAGGGCGCGGGCGCAGGCGGCCCGCTGCTGCTGGCCGCCGGACATCTCGCTGGGACGGTGGGAGAGCCGATCGCCGATCCCGAGCTGCTCGACGAGATAGTCGAACCAGTCCTGGTCGATCTTCACCCCGGCGAGATCGGATGGAAGGGTGATGTTCTCGGCCGCGGTGAGGGTCGGGACCAGGTTGAAGGACTGGAAGACGAAGCCGATCCGGTCCCTGCGCATCTGGGTCAGGCCGGCGTCGTCGAGGAGGCCGATCTCCAGGTCGCCGACGAAGGTGCGGCCCGAGGTCGGCGAGTCCAGCCCGGCCATGCAGTGCATGAGCGTCGACTTGCCCGAACCCGACGGGCCCATGACGGCCGTGAACCGGGAGCGCTCGAATGCGACATCGATGCCGTCGAGGGCCCTGACCACGGCGTCGCCCTTGCCGTACGTCTTGACCAGGTCGATGGCGTGGGCGGCCGGCGAGGCGGGCACCGGGTTCGGGGTCTGATCGGTCAACGTCATCGAGCTCCGTCCTGTGCCGGCATGGTGCGACGTGGCCCGCTCGACCCCGGGGGAAGCGGTGTGGGCAGGGTGTGCGGGGTGTGGTCGCTCCCGGCCACGGGCCGGACCTTGGCTGCCGATGCTACCGGTCGAATTCGGCATGGGCTTCACGGCCGTGATGGATGTGACGGTGCCCGCCGGCCCGGCGCCAGAGGAACAGCCCGGCCAGGACCAGCAGCAGCCACGGCAGATGCACGTACGACACGGTGGATCCGGCCGCCGCCACCACCAGGGCGACGACGAGGACGAAGGAGACCAACCGCCACCGGCGCGGCCGGCGGGGAGGCGCCTCGTCGGCCAGCGGGGGAAGGTCGTCGAACAGCCCGCCGAGGTCACCACGGGTCGTGGCCCCGATGGCCCGGTCGAGCCGCGCCTTGAACTCGGTCTGGTCGAGCCGCCCGTCGGCGAAGTGACGGGAGAGCTTGTCGGCCACATCGTTCCGCTCGGCATCGGAGGCGCGGAGCGTGGAGTCGGCGGTGCTCATCCGGCGCCCGGAATTCGGGTAGGGGGGATCCCATCGGCAGCGCATGGTCAGTCCTCTCGGAAGGTTGGGGATGTCGGTCGACGCTCAGCGGGCCCGTTCGCGGGCCAGCAACTCCTCGGCCACGGAGACGTCGGTGTCCTCCTCGGGGATGAGCAGCCATCCGGCCAGGTAGACGGGCACGGCCAGGCCGCCGAGGAGGGCCAGGGCGACGAAGCCGATCCGCACGAGGGTGGGGTCGATGTCGAAGTAGTCGGCCAACCCGGCGGCGACGCCGGCGAGCATCCGCCCGTCACGGCAGCGGTGCAGGCGTTCCTCACCGCCGCCGGCCGGGCCCGAGCCGGTGGGCCCTGAGCCGGTGGGCCCTGAGCCGGCCGCGGAGGGTTCTGATGGTGTGGGGTTGGGGGTCGAGGTGTCCATGGGGCCAGTGTGAAGGGCCGCCGGGCGGAGCGGAATCCGGCATGACCCTGGTCGGACCCTGACTCGGGGACGCGACGATCAGGGACATCCCTGATAGCTCCTGGGGTCGGGGCGCGCGATCATCTTGTATCGCCGAATTCACCGACACCGGGATGAACGTGCCCACCACGCCCGACCCAGACCCTCCAGCCGATCCGATTCCTCCCCTCCACACGAGGTCGGGTGAGTGGCATTCGTCGTGGGGCAACGCGGGCTGGAGGCACCGCCACGACGGCCGGGGCCATCGCATGCACCGGCGCCTCCGGGGGCCGATCCGGAGGAGCCCGGATGCCCGGGTCCTGGCCGGAGTGTGTGGAGGCCTCGCCCAGGCCACCGGCATCGATGTCACCCTCATCCGCATCGGGTTCGTCCTGCTCTCCCTCGGGAGCGGCATCGGCATCCCCGTCTATGCGCTGGCCTGGCTCCTCTTCCCCCTGCAGGGCGAGACCACCACCATCTTCTCGAGAGCCGTCAACGACCGGCGGGGCATCAGGCTGGTCATCGCCATCATCCCGGTGCTGGTGGTGGTGCAGGTCCTGGCCGATGCACTGCACATCGGCTGGCTCGGGTCGTTCAGCTGGCCCGTCTTCCTGGCCGCCGGTGGCTTCATCCTCATCCGGCGCAACGCCAGCCAGGGGGAGCGGGTGTGGATCAATGACGATCTCCTTCCCATGCTCCATCCCGGTGGGGACCGCCAGACCAGGTGGACGCTCGTGGCCCGCATCGGCGCCGGCGTCGTACTCGCCGTCATCGGGCTCGTCATCCTGATCAACGGGCACACCAGCACGGCCGCGCTGCAGCCGGTGGGCGGCGCCCTGCTGGTCATCGCGGCCATCGTGGTCGTCTTCGGTCCCTGGTGGATCTCACTGGTCCGCGATCTGATGTCGGAGCGCCAGGCCCGTGCCCGTGCCGAGGAGCGGGCCCAGATGGCTGCCCACGTCCACGACTCGGTCCTCCAGACGCTGGCCCTCATCCAGCGCTCGGCCGACGATCCCCAGCACGTGGTGCGCCTGGCCCGGGCCCAGGAGCGCGAGCTCCGGTCCTGGCTGTTCGAGGGTCGGGCCCCGGGCACCATCGGCCAGGAGGCGTCGA
The DNA here is from genome assembly GCA_049521915.1 of Acidimicrobiales bacterium. Taxonomy (GTDB): domain Bacteria; phylum Actinomycetota; class Acidimicrobiia; order Acidimicrobiales; family RAAP-2; genus Bog-756. Next base: position 29,385 of record JBEKOI010000002.1, read on the forward strand.
CGCTGGCCGAGGGCATCGGGGTGCTCCAACGCCAGATCGAGGCCGATCACGGCATCACCGTCCAGGTCGTGGTGGTCGGCGACTGCGGGCTCGACGACGGCATGCGGGCACTGCTCGACGCGTCGCGGGAGGCCACGGTCAATGCGGCCAAGTGGTCGGGAGCGTCGCAGGTCTCCTTCTACGGTGAGGTCGACCGTGACGCGGCCATGATCTTCGTCCGCGATCGCGGCCAGGGATTCGATCCCGACGCCGTGCCCGAGGACCGCCAGGGCATCGCCACATCGATCCGGGCCCGCATGGCCCGGTTCGGTGGTTCGGCGGTCATCCGCTCCGCACCCGGTGACGGCACCGAGGTCGAGCTGTCGATGCCACGACACGAGCTGGTCAGGTGAGCCGGGAGGGCCGGCCGCGGATCTTCCTGGTCGACGACCACGCCATGTTCCGATCCGGGGTGCGGACCGAGTTGGGGGACGCCGTCGAGGTCATCGGTGAGGCCGACGAGGTCGGCGCGGCCGTCGAGCTCATCAACGAACGCGTCCCGGACGTCGTCCTGCTCGACGTCCACCTCCCCGGCGGCGGCGGCCAGGCCGTCCTGCAGGGAGTCACGCCCCACCATCCCGAGGTGCAGTTCCTGGCCCTGTCGGTGTCGGACGCGCCCGAGGACGTCATCGCCGTCATCCGGTCCGGCGCCCGCGGCTACGTGACCAAGACCATTTCGGGGAGCGAGCTCCTCCAGGCCGTCTACCGGGTGGGAGCGGGCGACGCCGTGTTCTCGCCCCGTCTGGCCGGATTCGTCCTGGACGCGTTCGCCGGGGTCGCCGGCGCGGTGGTCCCCGGCCTCGACCCTGAGCTCGACCAGCTGTCTCCCCGGGAGCGCGAGGTGCTGCGCCTGATCGCCCGGGGCTACACCTACAAGGAAGTGGCCCGGGATCTCACCATCTCGGCCAAGACGGTGGAGTCGCACGTCTCGTCGGTGCTGCGGAAGCTGCAGCTTTCGACCCGGCACGAGCTCACCAAGTGGGCCACCGACCGGCGACTGGTGTGACGCACCGGCCGGCGCGCCGCGTATTGCACCCACCGGTGTGCCGTCGGAGCAGACCGGTGAGGGCGCCATGAGCGGCTTTCCCGGCCCCATCGTGCCCACCGGCCATGTCGAACCCGTGCCCCGGCGCATCCGGGCCACCCGTCACGGCCACGTCGTCGTCGACACCACAGACGCGCGCTACGTGTGGGAGTGGCCCCACTACCCGCAGTACTACATCCCCCGGACCGATGTACGTGAGGATCTGCTGGTCCCGGGACCGCCGCGGGTGGACGGCCCGTCCTTGCGGACGGTCCGCCCGTGCTCGTTTGCCGGCGCGTTCGCCGACAGTGGCGCCGGTTGGCCCGCGCATCCCGGCACCGTGGCCCGCCTGGTCGTCGACACCGGGCCGGCCGGGACCGGGCCGGCCGGCACCGGGCCGGCCGGGACCGGGCTGGCCGGCACCATCCGGTTCGACTGGGATGCGCTCGATGCCTGGTTCGAGGAGGACGAAGAGGTGTTCGTCCACCCCCGCAGCCCGTACTCGAGGGTGGACGCCCTGCGGTCGACCCGCTCCGTCCGCATCGAGCTCGAAGGTGTCGTCCTGGCCGAATCGTCGTCCCCTGTGATGGTCTTCGAGACCGGGCTGCCCACCCGCTACTACCTCAACCGGACCGAGGTCAGGTTCGAACACCTCGAGAGCAGTCCCACGGTCACCGGCTGCCCGTACAAGGGGACCACGACGGCGTACTGGTCCTGTGTGGTCGGGGGCACGAGGCGCGCCGACCTGGCCTGGAGCTACGACTTCCCCACCCGTCAATTGCTTCCCATCGCCGGACTGGTGTCGTTCTACAACGAGAAGGTCGACGTGTTCATCGACGGCGCGCCGGTGGCGCGGCCCGTCACCCATTTCAGCGACTGAGTGACGTCGGTATGGACTGGGCGAAGTGGAAGACGTCGTCGGGATCGTAGGACCGCTTGACGTCCACCAACCGGGGCAGGTTGGAGCCGTAGTACGCCTGCTGCCAATCGACCAGGGTGGGGTCGATGTAGTTCTGATAGGCCCCCTGGCTGTAGGGGGCCAGCCGTCCCTGTGTGTCCTGGAGCCAGGTGTCGGCCGCAGCCATCACCGCCGCCGACGCCGCCGGACCCCAGCTCACGCTGTACTCGATACAGGCCAGCGCGTCACGGTGCACGAATGCGGTGCTGTCGGGGGCGACCTGGTTGATCGCACCACCGTAGGAGTCGAAGACCATCCCGCCCCCCGACCCGGGCTGGCTCTGTGCCAACCCGGCGACGGCATCGACCACCGCCTGCAGGCCGGCCGACGGCATGGCCGCGTCGATGTAATTCGACTTGGCCGCGAATCCGGCCCGCGACAACGTCCCGGCCGGGTTCTGTGACGGCAGGTGGCACGCAGCCACCGATGAGTCGCTGCAGCCGGCCTCGATGAGCATGGCCCGCAGGTACGGCTCGGGCCCGACGAACTGGTAAGTCGGCGCGGTGCCCACCGCGGCGATGAACGGCCCGAGAAGGCCGCTGAGCGTGGAGGCCGGGCCCACGAAGACGCCGGTGACCCGCACGTTGAGGGGTTGGGTGCCGCCGGCCGCCCCGGACGACAGCAGCTGGCAGTTGGACCACAGCTCGGGAGGCGTGCCCGGCATCCAGTGTTGCCACTCGCCCAACACGTCGGCCGCCGCGCTCCACGGGTACTGGAGGGTGAACAGGGCGATGTCCGGGATCGGGTGGACATCGAAGATGAACGAGGTCACCACACCGAAGTTGCCCCCGCCACCGCCCTTCGACGCCCAGAGGAGATCGTCGTCGTTCCCTGCATCGGCCGTGACCACCCGGGAGTCGGCCGTCACCATCTCGACGGCTCGGAGGTTGTCACACGTGAGCCCGTACTTGCGCCCGAAAACGCCGATGCCCCCGCCGAGGGTCAACCCGGCGATCCCCACCGTCGGACACGAACCGCCGGGGAGGAGGAGACCCGAACTTCGGAGCGTGCTGTAGACGTCGATCAGCCGGGCACCGGCCCCGACCGTCGCCGAACCCGCCGGGCCGGTGGCGACATCTGCCATCCTGGTCACGTCGATCACCAGTCCGGGGCACGAGGAGTAGCCCCCGTAGCTGTGCCCACCGGACCGCGCCGCCATCTGTACACCGTGGCCGCGGGCGAAGGCGATGCACCGCTGGACGTCCGATGGCGAAGCGCAGTAGGCGATGGCCGCCGGCGCCATGCCGTCGAATTGCTCGTTGTAGAGCTCGCGGCTCGTCGGGTAGGTCGGGCTCCCGGCCACCACCAGCGACCCGTTCAGCATGGCCGACAGGGCCGACCACTCCGGCGGTCCGGCGGTGGTCGCGGTGGTTGCCGTGCCGCTCGTCGTGCTCGTGGTGCTCGTGGTGCTCGGGCCGCCGGTCGACGAGGTCCTCGAGCAGCCGGCGAGCGGGCCCAGCACGGCGGCGGCACCGACGGCGGCCACCGTCGATCCGCCTCGACGGAGGAATTGGCGTCGATCGAGGAGGCGGTCGGGGTCGGGCGGACCCCGACCGGCGTCCCGGCCCTGACCGCTCATCCGGCCACAACCGGCCGCTGTCCGGGATCGGGACCCGACCGCGCCTGCGGAGGAGCATCGGCATCGGACGGCACACGCACGTGCGACGTCGGCTCGGTCAGTTGCAGGTAGCGCTCGAACGCCTCGTCAACCTCCCGGCGTTCGCCGGTGGCCAGCAGGTCGAGGAGCAGGCCCCGGACGACGGCCACGCCGAGCCGGGCGTCGGCCCGAGCCGTGCCCGGTTCGGTGCCCGCCTCGACCAGGGCGTTGGCAATGGGCCCGACCCATGACTCGACCACCCCGTCGAGAAATCCCTCCGTGCCCGGACGCCCGCGCAGTGCGTGGGAGTAGAGCTCGAAGAACAGGCGCTCCTGGGGCCACAGGTCCGGGCTGCTGAGCCGGTGCCACTCCTGGCGGGGGTCGGCCACCTGTATCCCCGCCCCGAGCAGCATCTCCCGTTCCCGCTCCTCGACCGCCCCGGTGACGGCCACGAGCAGCCCCTCACGTGAACCGAAGTGGTAGATGAGCATGCGGTGGCTGGTGCCGATGGCCGCGGCCAGCTGGCGCAGACTCAGATCGGCGATACCGTCGCCCAGGGCGTGTTCCACTGCGGCGGCCAGCAGGCGGTCACGGGCTTGCGGAGCGGGCACACGCAACCGTACCATCTGGTACATGTTCCACTTGGTACAGAACCGGGCCCGTAACGGGTCCCCTGAAGACGGCGGCCCGGGGAGCGCGGCGTGGTGACGCGGCTGCACGTGGAAGCGGAAGGGACCACCCGGGCCGGCCCCGAAGCCGTCTGGCCCCTCGTGGCCGATGTCACCAGGTACCCCGAGTGGGGACCATGGGACGAGGGCGGCTACGACCGGCCCGGCGACGGCTCCGAGCACGGTTCGGGTGCGGTGCGCCGGCTCCGGTACGGACGCACGACGACGGTCGAGCAGGTTCTCGATGTCGAGGACGGTCGGCGGATCGCCTATACGGTCCTCAAGGGGATCCCGGTGCGCAACTACAGGGCTGAGGTCGTCCTCACCCCGACCGCGGAAGGTACCCGCGTCGACTGGTCCGCCACATGGGACCGGACCCTGCTCGGTCGCATCGTGCACGGCAGGCTCCGCACGTTCATTCCCGGTGTCGTAGCCGATCTGGTGGCCGCTGCAGACCGGGAGGCCGCGGCCACGTAGTGGGCGCCGGTGCGGCGAACCGGGCGAGCCTCCCCGCTCAACCGTGTGAGTGCCCGTCGGCACGCGCCCCCGGCGCCTCCCCACCCATCATCTTGAGCATGGGGACGCCCCCGGTCCGCACGAACCGGTAGCCCAGCGCACCTGCCACCACCAGGGCGACGATGTTGAGCACGGTGGTGTAGTCCCAGTGGATGGACACCTCGCCGACCTTGGCATCTCGTTCGGTGGGCACCAGCCCGAGCACGGTGAACACGATCTCCACGATGTAGCCGGCGGCCACCATGGCGGCGTAGAAGCTGGCCAGGATGAACAGCATCATGCGGGTGCCGTAGTACTTCCGGTAGATGACCAGGATGGGCAGGATGATCAGGTCGGCGAAGATGAAGCTGATGACCCCGCCGAAGCTGATGCCCGCGTTCCAGAGCACGCCGGCCAGCGGGACGTTGCCCACCGAGCAGACGAAGCTCAGCATGCTGACGATCGGACCGATGAGCGGCCCCCACAGTTTCGAGAGGAGTGGATGGTCGACGGCGAAGAAGTGGCGCCAGAAGGTGTCCGGCACCCAGGCCGCGACGGCCCCTGCGATCAACAACCCGATCACGATGTCCCGGATGACGGCGGCCCACTCCATGATGAAGATGTGGGAGATCGAGGTCATAGCCTGCTTCGAACGGAGCCGTTGCCAGAGCGTGCCCTCTTCGCCGATGGTCATGTCCATGGCCGCATGCCCCTCCATCGACCCGGCCAGACCCTTGTCGCTCTGCGCCCTGGCCGCGTCGATGAGCCGCTGTCGGAGGAACAGGCGGAAGATGACGGCGATGAGCACGATCATGATCGGCCCACCGATGAATTCGGCCAGCGTGAACTGCCATCCGATGAGCACGGCCAGGATCACGCCGAGCTCGACGACCAGATTGGTCGATGCAATCTCGAAGGCCATGGCCGCGGTGAAGCTGGCTCCGGTCCGGAAGAGGGCCCGGGCCAGGGCGACTGCCGCGTAGGAGCAGGACGAGGAAGCCGCGCCGAAGCCGGTGGCCACGGCCAGGGTCCGCGGCCGATCGTCGCCCAGACGCTTGACGATCGTGCTTCTCCGGACGACGGCCTGCACCACCGCGGCCAGTACGAACCCGAGGACCAGGGCCCACAGGATCTGCCAGGCCATCGAGCCGCTGACGCTCAGTGCATGGCCGAGCCCGTCGAGCAGCTTCACGGTCCGGTTCCCCCTGCCGCGGCCGGGATCCGGCGCATCACGAACGCACCAGCCGCCCGACGGCGGCCGAGACCTCGCTCAGCCTCGCCGCGGTGTCGTCGCCTCCGGCCTGGATGGCATCGGCCACGCAGTGCTCCAGGTGGTCGTCGAGAAGCACGAGGGCCACGGATTGGAGTGCCCGGGTGACCGCCGAGACCTGCTCGAGGACGTTGATGCAGTAGCGGTCCTCCTCCACCATCCGCTGGAGCCCGCGGACCTGACCCTCGATCCGCCGGAGTCGCTGCTGGACCGCCGCTTTGTCCTCGCTGTAGCCACGTTGCATTGGTGTCCTCCCTCGGTACCCGTTACCCCCATAGGGTATATGACCACCCGATGTTTTGCCCCCGTCCCCGACCGGGCATACTCCCTACAGCCGCCACCACACCGGCGGCTTCATTCCGCCGGACCAAGGAGCGTGCAGCCATGAGTCACACCGAACCCGATGCGGGCACCCACCAGGCCGAGGAGACCGATGCCGCACGCCCGCACACGGCCGACCGGCAGCCCACTGCGGGTGAAGAAACCGCTGCTGAGCAGGAAGTTCTATCCGAAAGTGACGCGGAACGTCAGCGGGTGGCCGCCCACTACACCGAGATGGCCGAGCTCGGCGCGGAGGCCGAAGGGGAGGGCCGGATCGAGTAGTTGGGACCCCAGCGCGTCCGAGACGTGCTCGTGGATGCAGGGCCCGCCGGGCCGCCCGGAGTTTGTACCCGGGGCACCTGAACGGCTAAGTTTTCAGCCCATTGTGTTTCACGCCCGGTTTTCACCGATGGCGGAGTTAAACGCACGAGCGCACCGCCGGTCCACATCGTTGGCGGTGCTGCTCTCGGCTCTCGTCGCTTCGACCTCCTTCACGGTGGTCTTCGTTCGTGGACCCGCAGATGCCGATCAGATCTCCAGTCTCAAGGCCCAGGCGACCGCACTCTCCCAGCAACTGATCCGGGAGCAATTGCAGGTCGGCGCCTACGAGCAGCAGTACTCGGTGGCGACCGCCAAGACTGCCGCCGACGCCCGGGCCATCGCCCGGCTCAACCATCAGATCGCATCGGACCAGCACCAGATCAGCCGCAAGACCGGGGCCGTGCGCCAACAGGCGATCGCCTCCTATACCAATTACGGCACCGGGACCTCGGGGCCGGAGAGTTCCCTCTTCTCCGGGAACGAGGAGTCGGTGCAAGCGGCCAGCGAGTACTCGGGCATCGCCGTCGGCAACATCACCACCGCCGTGGATGGGCTCCGCACCGCCCAACGTGCCCTCCAGGCCGGCGAGGGGGCCCTGCAGCGCCAGGAGGCCGCCGACCGGGCCGAGCAGGCACGCGAGGCCGGCTACCTCGCCCAGGCCGACGACACCCAGAACCAGTTGGAGGCGTCACGGGCCCAGGTGACCGGCAAGCTGGCCGTGGCCGTGGCCCAACAAGCCGCAGCCCAGGCCGCGGCGGCCACTGCCGCCATCGCCGCCGCCCAGAGTTCGGCCGCGGCCGCGGCCTCGGCCTCGGCTGCGGCACCGGACCCGGCCAGCGCACCGGCACAAAGCACGCCGGGGGCGGCAACCGGATCTCCGCCGTCGACAGCCGGAGGCGGAGCCACGAGCGACCCCGCGCTCAACCCGTTCCTCCAGTGTGTGGTGCAGGCCGAATCGGGTGGAAACTATGGGGCGGTGTCTCCCAACGGGCTGTACATGGGCGCCTTCCAGTTCAGCCAGCCGACGTGGAACGTCGCCGCCCAGGCCGCCGGCCTGCCCGGTTTGATCGGCATGCCCCCCAACGTGGCCACCAAGGCCGACCAGGACACATTGGCGGTCGCCCTCTACGCCCTCGACGGCAGCCAACCGTGGCTGGGAGACCGCTGCTCCTGACCTGGCCACCCGGCTGG
>JBEKOI010000003.1:0-35970 GCA_049521915.1 Acidimicrobiales bacterium
GGTACGAATTCCGCGATGTGGCGGTCGCCGGCTGCGGGCAGGGCTCCCCATTTCTCGAGCAGCGTCAGCTTCAACGCGTGGCGCTGGACGAAGTCGAGCCGCGTGAACTCCTCGGCCCGGGGCCGACCGGGGTGGGGCGCCAGTGCGGCCAGGCCACCGGCCTCGGCGACCATGTCGGCGAGAACGGCATACCCGTCCTCACCCTCGATGTCGAGCGCGGTGACCACCGGGAAGTGGTTGACGCCGGCCACGGTGGGGCGGACTGCCTCGTGCGGTTTGCCGAGGGCGATAGCCAGGTCCATCGTCCAGTTCCCCACCTCGTGGCACAGACCGACCGTCTTGACCGCGGTCTGTTGGCAGACGGCCCGGGTGAGGCAGGTCATGGGGTTGGTGATGTTGAGCATCCATGCGTCGGGACAGATCTTGCCCATGTCCTCACCCACCCCGACCAGCACCGGGATGTTGCGCAGCGCACGGTTGATACCGCCGGGTCCGACGGTGTCACCCACCGACTGGCGAATGCCGAAGCGGGCCGGAACGTCCAGATCCACCGACATCGAGTCGAATCCGCCGGTGGAGATGGTGACGATCACGAAGTCGGCACCGTCGAGCGCCCGCTGTTGGTCGGTGGTGGTGGCGAAGGTGGCCTTGGCCCCCAGCGCCTCGCCGACCAGCTGGCCGAGCGCCTGCATCTTCTCCAGAGGTGCGGGCTCGATGTCCTCGAGGACGTAGTGCGCGCCCCGAAGCGACTCGGTACCGAGCAGATCGGCCAGGAGCTCGGGTGTCCACTGGTAACTCCCGCCGCCGACGATGGTGATCTGCATGGCGCTCAATCCCTCCGGCCGGTGACGCTGGACGTTGCTGACATAGGCGTCACTCTATCCAGCCCGCCTGATTCCGGCCCGCCCGCCCGTCGTCGTCGGCCCCGGCCCGCCTTCGCCCCCACCGCCGGTGGGGAGCACGTCGGCGGGCATTCAGCCCGGCGGCACCTCCCAGTGGACCAGGTCGGTGCTGCGGGCCACGCCGATCTCGGCGTGGCCCCAACCGCCGAACCGAGTGAGCTCGTCGCTGCCCGCGTAGAGCAGAAAGTAGAAGTGACCCGGAAGCGAGCTGGCGTCACAGAGGAACGCCGAGTTGGCATGCTCGTAGCCGATGCTCGAGATCCCCGGACCGCTGTTGAACGGTTCCGACGGGATGTCCAGCTCGTAGCCGCTCTTCCAGCGGAGCCACCCCGCCGCTGTGCCCGGATTGCCCGCCAGCGTGAAGATCCACGGCTGATCGAGGTTGTTGGACGTGGCCACGAGCCGCCATGCACGACCGGCCATCACGAACTCGTAATTCTCGATGGTGCCGCCGACGACATCGATGTCGGGCCGGCCGACCAGCGCCCACGGTCCCTGCAGCGAGCCCGACGTCGAGCGGGCGATCTCGAACACGTCCGGCTGGCGTGGCGACGAGTACTTGAAGCCCAACAGGAGCTGGTGGCCGGTGAAGACCAGGGCGCCGTCGATCATCCGGTCGTCCGGCGACGGTGCCAGCGAGTGCGCCAGCGGGAGGGGCCGCGACCAACCCTCCAGATCCTCCGATGTCCGGTAGTAGAGCCCGTCTTCGGTCCCCGGTGGCGAGGACCCACCCGGATCGGACTGGTAGGTGACCACGTACCGGCCACTCGGTTCGCGGACGATGTCCGGCGATGCCACGCCGAGCGTCCCGACCTGCGGCGGCCACGGGGACACGCCCGACCAGTGGGCCAGGTCCCGGCTGGTGGCCGTGGCCACGTTCCAGTGGACGCCATCGGGAAGCAGCGGGTCGGTGGTCACGTCGCTGAACAACATGTGCCAGGCGCCGGCCGCCCAGATGATGGCCTCGTCCTTCACCCCGGCCGTCGGAGACGAGAGGATCGGGTTGCGCAGCGCCGCCCAGTCGACGGCCGTGCCGCTCGAGCCACCGACGATGCAGGCGTGGTCGGCTCCGGCCGCCAGCTCCCGGGTGGTGAGCCCCGGCGGACCGGCCGCACCCGGTGCGGTGGCATCGGCCCCCCCGGCACTGCATCCAGCCACCAGGGCCATCGTCAACACCAGAGCCAGTCCCGGGCCGTACCGGCCGCCCCGCACCGCCGTCATCGAGCCGGAAGCCTCGCGGTCATGGGCGCGAACTCTAGGGCGGCAGCCGGGACCTCGCCCCGGACCCACCGGTAGGATCGCGCCGATGGCGACTCCAACCCTCCTGTACGTCACCCAGGTCGCTCCCTACCGCGACGGACCGGCGGGGGTGCACGGGGTGCTCGACCAGTCGTCCACGGCCATGGCGCAGTTGGCCGAGGCCGCGGGCATGGCCTTTCACCGCGTGCCGGACGTGCGGGCTCTCGACGACGGAGCGCTGGCCGGCGCCCGGGTGGTGGCGCTGTTCACCATCGGCGAGACGCCGTGGTCACCGGAGCAACAGACCACCATCCTCGACGGGCTACGGGCCGGGCGGACCTCGGTGTTGGCCATCCATTCGGCCACCGACTCCTGCTACGGGTGGAGCGACTACGGGCGGGTGGTCGGCGCCCGCTTCGACGGCCATCCCTGGACCCAGTGGTGCACGCTGGACGTCGTCGATCCCACCCATCCGGCCGTGACCCATCTCGGCCCCACCTGGCGATGGCACGACGAGGTCTACCAGTTCCGTGACCTCCGGCCGGACGCGCAGGTGCTGCTGGCCGCCCGACCCGACGAGCTGGGTGCCGACAGCGGGCCGGGCGGCGCTCCCGGGTCCGGTGGCCCGGACCCCGACGCCGGGCATCCGTTGTCGTGGTGCTTCACCGAAGGAGCCGGACGGGTCTTCTCCACCTCCCTCGGGCACTTCCCCGCGGCCTGGGAAAGCCCCGCCTATCTCCGCCATCTGGCCGGCGGCCTCGGGTGGCTGACCGAGGCCGACCCACCCGCCTGAGCCACCACCCACCAGGTCCGGCCGCGCCGCCCGAGCCGGCTCAGCCGTCGCGTTCGGCCACCAACCCTTCCCAGCCGCGTACGTTGAGCTCCCCCTCGACACGTTGACCGTCACGACTGCGGTCGGTGCCGACCAGGACCCGACCGGAGAAGCCCTCCAGCGTCGCTTCCCCGTCGGACATGCCGATCATGACCACCATGTGGGCACCGCGACTCCAGGCCCATGCCCCGGGGGAAGCGGGCAACGAACGGTAGGAGCCCTCCTGCAGGTCGGGCGTGGCCCCGCGCAGGGCGATGAGGTCACGGGCCAGGTTCAGCATTGAGCCGGACTCTTCGCGTTGTGCCTCAACGTTGTAGGCGCCCAGATCGCCGAAGGGCAGCCACGGCTGCACTCCGGGCTCGGTGAATCCCCCGCCGGGGATGTCGCGCCACTGCATCGGTGTCCGCATGGCGTCGCGACCCGCGTAGGCCGGCCAGTACAGGACCCCGAGTGGGTCCCGCATCAGATCGTGGGGCACGTCGGTGTCGACCTGTCCGATCTCGTCGCCCTGGTAGAGGACGGGCGTGCCCCGGAGGCACAGGAGCATCAGCAGCGAGACGCGGGCCTTGGCATCGTCACCCCCGGCCCACCGCGTGGCGAACCGGGACATGTCGTGATTCGACCCGGTCCAGGCCGGCCAGGCCCCGGCGGGCAGGGCCTCCTCGATGGCCTCGACGATGGCTCGCATGGCCTCCCCCTCGAGGGGCGCGCTGATGAAGGGGAAGTTGAAGGCCATGTGCAACTCGTCCCGGCCGTTTCCGTAGTAGCGGGCCAGTGCCTCCATCTGCTCCACCGGCGTCTCACCCACCAGCACACTCTCCGGGTACCCGTCGGCCAGTCGCCGCCAGTGCCGGATCACCTCGTGGACCTCGGGCCGGTTGGCGTTGTAGACCGACCGCTGGCCGAAGAGCTGTTCCTCGAACGTGTCCTCGTCGGTGGCGGGCGGGTTGTCCCGCAGCCGCGCGTCCTTCACGATCATGTTGCACACGTCGATGCGGAAGCCGGCCACCCCTCGGTGGAGCCAGAACCCCATGATCCCGTCGAAGGCGGCCCAGACCTCGTCGTCCCACCAGTTGAGATCGGGTTGCTGGCGCAGATGGTTGTGGAGGTAGTACTGGCCTGTGGCCTCGTCCTGCGTCCAGGCCGGGCCGCCGAAGCTGGACACCCAGTTGTTGGGGGGCGAGCCATCGGCCTTCGGATCGGCCCAGACATACCAGTTCCGCCGACGGGCCTTCAGCGACGAGCGGGAATCGACGAACCACTCGTGCTCCTCACTGGTGTGGTTGGGCACGAGGTCCATGATCACGCGGAGGTCCCTGCGCCCGGCTTCGGCGATGAGACGGTCGACATCGTCCAGCGTGCCCAGTTCCGGGTCCACGGCCACGTAGTCGGCCACGTCGTAGCCCCAGTCGGCGTTGGGTGAGACGGTGATCGGACTCAGCCAGATCCCGTCCACCCCCAGCCACCGGATGTGGTCGAGCTTTTCGATGATGCCGGGCAGGTCGCCGACGCCGTCACCGTTCGAGTCGGCGAACGAGCGGGGATAGATCTGATAGAGGACACCGTGCTTCCACCACGGTGATCCGTTGGTCCGCAGGTCATCCGCCATCGTGTCAGGAGATGCCTTGGCCGCCGGCTCGACCGGCGGTGGCCCGGCCGGCGGCGGCCCGAGCCTGCCGCCACGGTCTCATGTCCAGGCGGGGATAGCGGGCGGCCACTCCGTCCAACGTCTCCTCGGTCCAGTAGGGGTGGCCCGGCTCGGGGAACCCGAGCACGGTGAGCTGGCGGACCGAGGCCGTCGGGACGAACCGGTGCCACGCCATGTCCTCGGCTGCCGACGGCCAGGCCTGGGAGCCGAGCCAGTCGGTGGCCACCGGCTTGTAGGCCACGTGGAGCAGGAACCGGGCGGCCCCTTTCGCCGTCAGCGACGTCCCGCGGTGGTAGACGTCGGGCCGGTAGGCGAGCACCGAGCCGGCCGGGCCCGAGGCGGGCACCTCGGATGCGTACAGGGGGGCGTACTCGTCCAGACTGAGGTAGGTGCGCTCCACCGGGATGTCCCGGGTCAACCGTCGGGACACCATCCGGGTGGCTGCTGTCTCGGCCGTCACGTCGCTGAGGTAGACGAAGAGCTCGAGATGCCGGTAGCCGACATCGGCCCGCGGCACCACCAGCGTGTGATTGCCGTAGTCGACATGGAGCAGCTGCTCGTACTCGGGGTCACCGTCGGAGTACTTGGCGGTGACGTGGCCCTGGTAGAGGCGGAGCTGGTCCGTTCCCAGGAGGTCCTCGGCCAGGGCGATGAGGCGCTCGTGCAGGATGAGGTGGTTGAGCGCCATCCCTTCGAGCGGGAAGCTGGGCTTCTTGGCATCCCAGCTGGCGTCGTGGGCCTTGCCACCGGGTGCGCCGAGGCCGGCGGCGAAGGCCTCCGCCGTGGGGTAGATGTCAGGGAGCTCCGCCTGCGCGGCATCAACGTCGACGGCAGGCAGGAAGTGCTCCAGCAGGCACCACCCCTCTTCGTGCCAGCTGGTCCTCTGCTCGTCGTCCAGGATCGGGTCGTCCACCGGACCTGTATACCAGCGCACGGCGCCGGCGATTGTCCCGGCGAGCTGTCAGCCGGTGGGCAGCGGCAGCCAGGGTTGGACGGTGATCCAGCAGGTGAACTCGGGGATCCTGTCCTTGGGCATGTGGCACTGGGCCGAGGGCGGTGAGTTGATGTGCAACTTGACCACCTGGTATTTGACGGGACCGTAGCGCTTGTCGGGGCCGTAACTGAGGACGGGGGTGTACGTGCCCGGGAAGTTCGTGATCTTGGACATGGCGGTGACGAAGGTGCGCCGGTTGAGATCGGGGCCGGCGCTCTTCGCCGCGGCGTCGAAGAGGGTGATGACCTGGCACCAGCCGGCGATGGGTCCCTGCTCCTCGATGTAGTCCTCCTGGTTCCCGGGCGGGACCTGGGGGTAGGCCTTGTGCCAGACCGCCCAGCACTTGCGGAGACCGGGGTCGTAGCCGCCCTGGTTCTCGGGCCGGTCGTCGTCGATACCGCCCAGCGTCTCGGTGGTCAGGCCCTGCTGGCCGTTGAGGGCCTTGGCGTAGGGTACGGGCAGGAGCCCGAGGGCGGTCTCGATGCTCTCCTCGTAATCGCTCAACAGGAGCTTGGGGAACCACTGCTGGGCGGTCTCGGCCTGGAGCACCGGATAGAAGACGTTGAACGGCATGAGAGGGATGACCGAGGTGACACCGGCGGTGCGGAGCTGCTGGATGACCAGAGGGGCCTCGGCGTCGGTGGTCGAGGTGTCGTCCGGGTTGGCATCGATGGTCTTCACCACCGGGGTGACGCCGGCCCGGCGCAGATCGGGAAGGAGATAGTCGTCGAGGGCGGCCTGGTCCGATGCCCGGTCGCCGGCGATGATGCCCACCTTGATGTTGCCGCCGATCAGATCGGCGCTCAACCCCCAGTTGACCACGGCCTGGAGGATGGTGGCCTGGTCGGGCCCGGTCCACCACAGGTAGGGCGAGCCCTGGTTGGTCCAATTGGTCACCGTGGTCCACTGGCCGATGAACGGGGTCTTGCCCTCCTGGGTTATGCAGAGCTCGTCGTCGCCGGTCCAGTCCCCGAGCCCGTCCAGCACGGCGAACACCGACGGCGAGCCCTCGGTCCAGGTCTTGCACAGAGACCGCATCTCGGTCTCGTTGGTCGGGTCGAAGGTGGTGATGATGGGGTTGATCTTTCGACCGTTGATGCCCCCCTTGTCGTTGATCTGCTTGACGAAGAGGTCGATGGCCTTGGTCTGCTCCCCGAACTCGACGTCGGCCTCGAATCCCTCTTTGCCGGCCAGCGAGTTGAGGGCGACCACCGGGAAGACGACGTTGATGCCGTGCTCGGTGACACCCCGTGACGAGGTGCTGGCCGAGCTCACCGGGCTGGGGCCGGACCCGGAGGGCCCCCCGGTCGCCGGGACCTGGACCGTCCCCGGTGCGGACGAGGCCTTCGGGGACGTGGCCACCCACACCGCGGTACCCACGATGACCGCCCCGACCAGCAGCACGGTGCGGATCTGGGTGGAGCGTGGTCGCCGGACGAAGTGACCCCATGATCTGGTCAGCCCTCCCAGTGGGTTCCACCGGGTCGGTCCACTCATGTGCATCGCTCCTTCTGGTGCATCGAGCTGCCTGGTGCGTCAGCTGCGCCGGGAAAGCCTGCCCGGCGCGGTCCCCTCACGCCGTCACCTGACCCGCAACGTGTGCCGCGTGCCGTCAGTACCGTATCGTCGTCGACGACCGAGGACTCGTCGAGCTGGCATTGGCCCATCCCGGGCGACCACGCACACATCCCGGGCAAGGAGAGCGCAGGACATGAACGGTGGGGCTCACGATCGGGCGGGTGGCGCGTCCCCGCGCGCCGAGCCACGCCCGTCGAGCGGCGAACCGTCCGGCCGGCCTCCCCCTGGTGACGGTCCGTATGCGGTCGAGGTGGCCGAGCTGGTCAAGCGGTACCCGAAGGCCCCGACGGACTCGCTGGCGGGGGTGACCTTCCAGGTGCGGCAGGGTGAGGTGTTCGGCTTTCTCGGCCCCAACGGGGCCGGGAAGACCACGACGATCGGGATATTGACCACTCGGATCCGTCCCACCCGGGGCCGAGCCCTCGTGGCCGGCGTCGACGTGGTCGCCGACCCCGTCGGGGCGCGACGCGTGCTCGGCGTGGTCCCCCAGCAGAACAATCTCGACCGGTCCCTGTCGGTCCGCCAGAACCTGCTCTTCCACGCCAGCTATCACGGAGTGCCCAGAGGGCGCCGGCGACAGCTGGCCGACCACCTCCTCGAACAGTTCGGACTGGCCGACAGGTCCGACGGCCGGCCCGACGACTTCTCCGGCGGACAGATCCAGCGCATGATGATCGCCCGTGCCCTGATGCACGCACCGGCCGTGCTGTTCCTCGACGAGCCGTCCACCGGGCTCGATCCGGCCGCCCGGCTCTTCCTGTGGGAGAAAGTGGCCGAGCTCAGGGCGGGTGGGACCACCGTGGTCATCACCACCCACGACATGGACGAGGCCGCCACCCTGAGCGATCGCGTCGCCATCATCGACCACGGAACGCTGCTGGCCCTCGACACACCCGGCGCCCTGGTCCGGGGCATGACCGGCGAGCGGACCCTCGACTGCACCATCGAGCGGGGCCCGGGGACCGACGCGGTCGCGGTCGGTGCCGCGGTCGGAGCACTCGCCGGGGTGAGCCAGATCGAGCCGCTGGACGATCCGGGAGGAGGCGGGTGGCGGCTGCGGATCTACGTCGAAGGCGAGGCTGCCTCTTTCGTTGCTCCGGTGGCTCAGGCCATCAGCGCCGCCGGGGGACGGCTCACCGATGCCCGGCTCGGTGAGCCCAACCTCGAGGACGTCTTCATCCACCTGACCGGAAGGGCACTGCGTTGACCACTGCAGGAACAGCCGCAGCAGAGCCGGTGGCCGCCCTCGAGCACCTTCCCCACTGGGGTCCCGGGCGAACCTTCGGCGCCATCCTCCGACGCGATCTCTTCGTCACCGGGCGCGAGTTCCCGGTCTTCCTGGCCCAGGTCATCCTGCAGCCCCTCTTCCTGCTGTTCGTGTTCGGCAAGGTGCTCACCGAGCTCGGGTACGCCAGACCCGGATACGAAGAGGTGCTCTTCCCCGGTCTGGTGGCGCTGGCCGCCGTGCTCACCGGGCTGCAGAGCACCGCCCTGCCGCTGGTCATCGAGTTCTCCTACAGCAACGAGATCGAGGACCGCCTGCTGGCCCCCCTCCCCATCGGCGCCGTGGCCGTCGAGAAGGTGGTCTTCGCGGCCATGAGGGCGTGCGTGGCGGCAGCCGTGATGTTCCCGGTCGGCGTGTGGATCCTGGGTTCGATCCCCTGGCGGGCGTCGACGGGGCCGGCGGTGGTGGCGATGATCGTCCTCGGCTCCCTGCTGGGGGCGGCCATGGGTCTCATCCTCGGCACCTACGTACCGCCCAACCGGATCAGCGTCACCTTGACCCTGGTCCTGACACCTCTCATCTTCACCGGCTCCAGCCAGTACCCGTGGCCCTCGCTCGGTCACATTCGTTGGTTCCAGGTGGTGTCGGCCCTCAATCCGATGACCTACGTGAGCGAGGGCCTACGCGGACTCATGGCGCCGAACGTGCCTCACATCCAGACCTGGATCTGCTTTCTGGTGGCCATCGGATCCTTGGTCGTACTCATGGTCGTCGGCATGGCCGGCTTCCGGCGACGGGCCCTCGGATGACGGGCCGGCCGCTCCGTTACGCTGCCCCCATGGACGACCGAGAGCTCTGGGGCCTCCTCGATCCCTCCGTCTTGGCCTCCATCGTGGTGGTGTCTCCCCACTTCGACGACGCCGCCCTGGGCGCGGCCCACCTCCTCACCTCCCACCCGGGCAGCACGGTGATCACCGTGCTGGGCGGCCGCCCGGCGTCCTATCCGGAGGTGGTGACGTCCTGGGATGCAGCCGGCGGATTCCATTCCGGCGACGACGTGGTGGGCGCGAGACAGGAGGAGGACCGGGCGGCCATGGCGTCCATGCGGGCCACGCCGGTGTGGCTCGACTTCCCCGACCACCAGTACCTGGCCGCGGACGGGCGGCCGACGCCCGCTGAGGTAGCTCCGCCCCTCCGCCAGGCCATTGTGGCCACCGGAGCCAGCGCGGTGTTCCTGCCCATGGGGTTGGCCAATCCCGATCACGTATTGACCCACGACGCCGGCCTGCTGGCCCGAGCGGCCCTGGTCGAGGAGGGCAGCGATCTGAGCTGGTTCTGCTACGAGGACGCCGGCTACAAGCATCTCCCCGGCCTCCTGGCCTGGCGGATCTCGAAGCTCTTCCGCAGTGGCCTGTGGCCCACGCCGGCCGTCGTACCGGTGGAACCGGACACGTCGGCCAAGCGAGCGGCCATCTGGAAATACGCCAGCCAGGTGGCCCCGCTGGAGCGCGACCACCTCCTGTCCGAACGCCTTGACGCCAACGTGCCCGAGCCGTACTGGCGGCTGGCCCAGCCGCCGCCGGGCTGGGAACGCCTAACCTCGGCAGATGATCTCGATGGCCGCCGGACCGACTGAGCCCGACGAAGGTCTCCGACCCATCCGTTCGGTGGGGCCGGCACAGCCCGGTCCGATATGAGCACCGCCCTCGTCACCGGTGCCTCCTCGGGAATCGGAGCAGCCACCGCCCGGCTCCTCGCCGACCAGGGGACGACCGTCGCCCTGGTGGCCCGGCGCCCCGACCGGCTGGCGGAGGTGCTGACCGACTGCCAGGTCGGGGCACCCCGCTCCCGATCGTGGACCGCCGACCTGTCCGATCCGGAGGAGGCCGCCGCCCTCGGTTTACGGATCTGGGACGAGCTCGGCCCTCTCGACGTGATCATCAACAACGCGGGCATCCCCATGCGGCGCCCGGCCGAACGCTTGACGATGGCCGAGGTCGAGCGGGTCATGACCGTCAACTACTTCTCCCCGGTGGCCATCACCCTGGCCCTGCTCCCGCGACTGCTCGCCCGCGGTTCGGGGACCATCGTCAACGTCTCGAGCCTCGGGGGCCGGCTGGGGATCGCCACCGAAGCCGCCTACAGCGCTTCGAAATTCGCGCTGGCCGGATGGAGCGAGGCGCTGGCCGCCGATCTGGTCGGGACCGGTGTCTCCGTGCGCCTGGTGCTGCCTGGGAGCATCGACACAGAAATCTGGGACCAGCCCGACAACGATCCCCCCATTTACACCGGACCGCTCGTCCCGGCGGAGGAGGTCGCCGCCGGCATCATCGAGTGCGTCGACAGCGACCTGTTCGAGCACTACCTCCCGGACATGCGGGCCGTCGTGGAGATGAAGACCAGGGACTTCGAAGGCTTCGTCGCCGGCATGCGAGCCATGGCCGACAAGAAGTCATGAAGGCCCTCCTGTTCGGCGCGCGTCCCGATCGAGGGGAGCAGCGGCCGGTGCCCACCGACGAGCTCGAGGCACGGCTGGCCGCGCTCCCGTTCGGCCTACACGAGATGGACGACGCCCGTCCCCGTCCATCCGGACTGGGTCGTGACCAGGCCGATCCTCTCCGGTGTGTGCGGGTCGGACACCAAGCTGGTCCTCGGCGAGTTCGACGATGGGGACATCGACAACCCGATGGCCGCCTTCTCCTCGCTTCCCCACGTGCCCGGGCACGAGGTGGTGGCCGAGGTGGTCGCCCTCGGACCCGAGTCCCGGGACGTCGAGGTCGGACTGCGGGTCGTGCTCAACCCGTGGCTGAGCTGCGCTCCCCGCGGCATCACCCCCCTGTGCCCACCCTGCCAGGTCGGGGACCTCAATCTGTGCTGGTCCTTCGCCTGGTCCAGCTCCGGGAAGCGTCCGCTCCGCCTGGTTCAGCCCTCTGGGCCCAACGCCTCGAACCGCCCGTAGCGGAGCGATGCGGCCTCGACCCACGCCGGGTCCGGCTCGATTCTCCGGCCGACGCTCGCCCACTCGCCGGCTGCGTCGAACGAGGACTCGAGTCCGGCAGCCATACGAGCCAGGAAGGCGGCACCCAGCGCAGCGCCCTCCGGCACTGCCACCGTGTCCACGGGCAGACCGGTGGCATCGGCCACCGCCTGCATCCACGGAACCGACCGCGACCCTCCACCGGTGGCGATGATCCGTCGTCCCCCGACTCCGGATCGCTCCAGGATGCGCCGGATCACGAACCCGCTCGCTTCATGGGCGCCGCGAACCAGTGACCCCGGGTCCTGGGAGATGTCGAGATCGTGCACGCTGGCCCTGAGCCCGGGGTCGTGGAACGGAGTCCGCTCCCCGCGTAGGTAGGGAAGCCACACCGGCACCCTCGCCGGGTCGCCGGCCCGTTCGTCCCCGTTGTCGGCCGGCACTCCCGCCCGGCGCCGCGATGGGGGCCCGACCACCGAGCCCACCCAATCGGCGAAGAGGGCGCCGGCGTTGCTCGGACCACCGATCATCGCTTGCCCGGCGACCATCGTGGGCAGGGTGGTGAGCCCGGGCACGTCCTTCCACTGATCGGTGACGACCCAGACGATGAGGGTCGCCCCGAAGATGGCCAGGATGTCTCCGGGTCGGTTGGCGCCGGCCACGATCTGCTCGCAGAACGCATCGATCGAACCACCGGCGAAGGCCGTCGGGGTCCCGGGCAGGCAACCGAGCGCCGCTCCCATCTGGCCGACCACCGGCAGCTGGTCCTCGACCACTCCGAGCCCGTCGAGGGCTCCCTTGTCCCACCGGCCCCGGACGTAGAGGTCGCCGAAAGAGGTGGCCGTGGCTGCGTCGACGGCCGGGACGCCGGTCAGGGCATGGGTGGCCACCGCCTGGCAGTTCCAGTACCCGAACGCCCCCGGGTGCTGGTCGACCGCCCAATTCATCATGCGTCTCCCCTGGCCCCGCTCCCCACCCGGGTCACCCGGGGCCACGTCCGTCGCCGTGTCCCGGGCGCGGCCGTCACCGTAGAGAAGGCCCGGGAGCAGGGGTCGGCCCCGGCGGTCGACGGCGGTGATCGAGGGGACCATCGACGTGACCACGACCCCGGCGGCCGGGCCCTCGAGCTCGGCGGACACGGCGGCAAAGGCCCGGCGCGGGCCCCGGCGCCAGGCGAGGGCCACATCGTGCTCGAGGAACTCGGCGCTCGGGGTGCCCACCCGGTGGGGCACCCTGGTCCTGGCCAGCACGGTCCCGCCGGCGTCCACGGCCACCGCCTTCACCGACGTGGTACCCACGTCGACGCCGATCGTGCACCCTGATCCCCGGGGCCTGCTCACAAACCTGACATTCGCGTCATGACACGCCATTATGGACCCGAACCGGCGACCCGTCCGGTCCCGACTTTCCGGCTGGGGCCGGAGATCCGAGCGAGGAGCGCCGAACAGCATGTCCGAACAACGACCGAGGGCTCTGGTGACGGCCGCCGTGCGCGGCCCGGGGCTCGTCCTGCTCGGGGAGCTCGCCGACCTGACGATCGATTCGTGGCTCGACCAGCCCACCCTCAGGATCTACAACGCCGAGCAACTGGCGGAGCGGGTAGCGGCGGAGGGCGCATCAATCGTCGTCGTGGAGAGCGACCGGTGTGCGGGGCCACTCTTCGATCAACACCTGGTGGCCGTGTGCAGCTGCCGGGGAGATCCGACCAACGTGGACGTCGCCGCGGCCACTGCGGCCGGGGTTCCCGTCCTGCGGGCCCCGGGGAGAAATGCCGACGCCGTGGCCGAGCTGGCCGTCGCCCTGCTGTTCGCGGCCACCCGCGGGGTGGTGGCCGCCGACGCCGACGTACGCCGTGGTGAGATCTACAAGGACGGCACGATCCCCTATCAGCGTTTCCGGGCATGGGAGCTGGCCGGTCGGACCGCGGGCCTCGTGGGGCTGGGGGCTGTCGGTCGTGCCCTGCGATGGCGGCTGCGTGGCCTCGGTCTCGAGGTCATCGCCTACGACCCCTATGCCGACGAGTCCACGGTGACCCTGGAGGAGCTCCTGGCCCGGGCGGACGTGATCTCGATGCACGCGCCGGTGACGCCCGAGACGACGGGGATGATCGGGGCCGAACAGTTTGCCTCGATGCGTGACGGTGTGGTCTTCCTCAACACGGCCAGGGCGGCCTTGCACGACACCGATGCCCTGGTCGACGCGCTCCGGTCGGGGAAGGTTTCGGCGGCGGGTCTCGACCACTTCGAAGGGGAGTCCCTGGCCGTCGACCATCCGCTGACCGGATTCGACTCGGTGGTGCTCGCCCCCCATATCGGTGGTGCCACCTACGACACCGAGTCCAACCACACCACCACCATCGCCGAAGACCTGTGCCGGCTGCTGGCCGGCGCCCGGCCCCTCAACATCGTCAACCCGGAAGTGCTGGACCGCCGGTGAGGAACCTCCGCGCACGCTGCTCGGGACGCCCTAGTCTGCCGTGATGCCCGCCCGAGGTCCCGCCATCCGCCTTCTGCCCCGGATCGACCAGGACAACCGGTTCTTCTGGACCAGTGGGGCCGATGGGCACCTCCGCTTCCTCCGCTGCCAGGACTGCAGCTCCTACGTGCACCCGCCCAGCCCGGTGTGCCCGTTCTGCCTGTCCGGTGACATCTCGCCCGAGGTCGTGAGCGGCCGGGCCACCCTGGTGGCCTACACCTGCAACGTGCAGGAGTGGATCCCGGGCAGCGACCCCTACCTGATCGGCCTGGTGGCCATCGACGAGCAGGAGAGCGTGCGACTGACCACCAACCTGGTCGACGTCGAGCCCGACGAGGTCCACGACGGAATGGCTGTCGAGGTCGTCTTCGAGCAGCACGAAGACGTCTACCTCCCCCTGTTCCGGCCCTCGCCGGGTCGGGCGTCATGAGCACGGTCGAGCCGCCGCTCGAGCGCCGGGCGGTGATCTCCGGCATCGGTCAGTCGGCCGTCGGCCGGCCCCTCGGCCGCAGCGACCTGGACCTGACCGTCGAGGCGTGCCTGGCCGCCGTGCACGACGCCGGATTGACCCGCGATGCCATCGACGGGCTGGCCACCTATCCGGGAATGGGCGCAGGCACGGCGGGCTTCGCGGGACCGAGCAGCCCCGAAGTCCAGGACGCCTTGCGGCTCAGGCTCAACTGGCACGACGGCGGCGGCGAGGGTCCCGGCCAGATGCGGGCCCTCATCGCCGCCTGCCTGGCCGTCGGGGCAGGACTGGCACGCCACGTTCTCGTCTACCGGACGGTGACCGAATCGACCGCCCAGGGAGCCGGCGGGCGGCAGGGCATCGGTGGGAGCGGTGGCGGCGGTGGTGGCGTCCCGAGGTTCTCGGGTTTCCTGCAGTGGTCACTGCCGTTCGGGGCCGTCTCCGCGGCCAACTGGATCGCCCTGGTGGCCCAACGCCGTATGCACGAATTCTCGTTGACCAGGGAGCAGCTGGGCCAGATCGCCCTCAACGGCCGGCGCAACGCCGCCCTCAACCCGACCGCCATCTACACCGATCCCCTGGACCTGGCCACCTACCTCGGGGCACGCATGATCTCGACCCCGCTCTGCCTCTTCGACTGCGACGCGCCCTGCGACGGGTCGACGGCCTTCGTGGTCTCCCACCGCGACTACGCACCGGACACCCCTCACCCGGCCTGCCATGTGAACGCGGTGGGCACTGCGCTGAGGGGCCGACCCAGCTGGGACCAGTTCGACGACGTGACGACGATGGCAGCCCGTGATGCCGCCGCCTCGATGTGGGAACGGACCGACCTCCGGCCCTCCGACGTCGACGTGGCCCAGCTCTACGACGGTTTCTCCATCCTCGCCATGGTGTGGCTGGAGGCGCTGGGCTTCTGCGGGCGGGGCGAAAGCGGTGCCTTCGTGGAGGATGGCACGGCCATCGGGCGGACGGGCGTACTACCCCTCAACACCGCCGGGGGGCAGTTGTCCGGGGGGCGCCTGCACGGCTTCGGCCTCATCCACGAGGCCTGCGTCCAGCTCCGGGGCGAAGGCGGCGCCCGACAGGTCCTCCGCCGCGGCGACGCCCTCCCCGAGGTGGCCGCGGTCAGCAACGGGGGCGGACCCATCGCCGGTACGCTGCTGCTGACCCGGGGTCCGGGTTGAGCCCTGTGGCCCCGGCGGTGGGGCGTCCGTCCCGGCGTCAGATCCTGATTGCGTAACCGGTGAAGCAACCGGGCCACCGGAGCAACAATTTCCAATTTGCCCGAATTATCGGCCACAGCCGTTAGAACGATCGGTCCAACTATCGTCCACAGCCGATAATTCGGGCAATTCGCGAAACCCGACCCACGAGTCCGTACCCATCGCAGCCGTGGCGTGAACCGTGATGTCAGAGAACCATCAGAGCATCAGATCGGCCGCTCGGGCGGCCAGTGCGGCAAGGGTGAGGGTCGGGCCGTAGCCGGACGAGGTGACGAACACCGAGGAGTCGGCCACGATCACATTCTCGAACTGGTGGAGCCGACCAGCCGGATCGACCACCGACGTGGCCGGATCGGTCCCCATGCGCACGGTCCCCATGTTGTGCCGGCTCTCGGGTATGGCCGCCGGTGAGGAGGCGTTGCCGGTCCCCGGCGACGAGGAGATGACCGCCCACTGGGACCCCATCTCCTCCAGGATGGCGCGCAGTCTCGGGCCGTAGTGCGCGGATGCGGCCAGTTCGTGGCGGCCGGGCCGGTAGGTGATCCGGGCCACCGGAAAGCCACGGGCGTCGCGGACCGTCGGGTCGAGATCGACCCTGTTGCCGGCGTAGGGAAGGTCCTCCCCCTGCATGATGAACGCCCACAGCCGCTTGCGGATGGCCGAGTCGGCCATGAGCCGCGGATGGTTGGTGCCCCACGGGACGTGCTTGGCCTCCATGATCGGGAGGCCGGCCCCACTGTGCTCGACCATCCCTCCGCGCAGCCACGGCAGGCCGGCCTCGGCCGCGGCCTTCCGTGTGTCGTCGTCGCCCACGATCATGTCGTCGTGGACGTGGGTGACCGCCCGGCCCCGTTCGGCGTAGGTCCGGAAGGGCATCGAACCGGCCACGATGGTCTGGAAGTGGGTCATCAGGAACCGCCCCAGGAGCGGGTGGTCGAGCCCCGACAGCAGCAGAAGCCGCGGTGTCTCGATGGCACCGGCGGCGACGACCACATGGTCCGCGGCCATGGTGCGGGTGGCGCCGTCAGGGCCGACCAGGTCCACCCCGGTGGCCCGGTTGCCCTCGGTGCGGATGCGGGACACGAAGGTCTCCGTCACCAGCTCGGCCCGGCCGCTGGCCATGGCCCGGGCCAGCATGGCGATCGGGTCGCCCTTGGCGTGGATGGGGCACCCGAAGTAGGCACAGAAGCCACAGTTGTTGCAGGCGGGCCTGCCGTCGTAGACCACCGAGTTGGCCGCCGTGGGGGCCGGGTACGGGTGGTACCCGAGGCGTTCGGCCGCCGCGCTGGAGAGAATGGCGCCGAACATGGGCGCACCCGAGGGCATCGGGAACGGACCCGAGCGGGGGGCGGCGAAGGGGTTGGCCCCCTCGGTCCCGGCCACCCCGATGGCCCGCTCCACCCTGGCGTAGTAGGGCTCCAGATCGTCGTAGCCGATGGGCCAGTCGGCCACCTCGGCATCCGGCTGTGGGCCGAGGACCGAAAGGAGCCGGAAGTCGTCGGGCATGAGGCGGGGGACTTTCCCGTCGGCGTGGGTGCCGCCTCCGCCGACCGTGGACGGGACCGAATTGACCTCCCCCACATGGCTGTGGTCCCCGTCTCCCTCGTGGGTCCGGAAGGTCCGGGGCTCGATGAGCGGGTCGGGGCCGAGAAAGTGACGGCTGAGGAACTTGATCTCGTCGTTCGAGTAGTCGAACGAGGGACGACTCAGATCATGGGGGTCGAGCAGGTGGTTCCTGCCCTTCTCGATGATGGCCACCGTCCACCCGGCCGCCGTCAGCACGTCGGCCACGGTGGCGCCGCCCGGGCCCGATCCGATGATGATGGCATCGACGGTCATGGGTTGGACACCTCGGCGTCCGTCCAGCCCCTTGGTTGCACGTCTCCCTCGAAGTCGATGGCCCGCCAGCCCGCACCTCCACGATTGCCCCCGTACTCCGGCGCGCCGTACATGCCTTCGCAGGCGTGCCCGTAGAGCAAGTCGGTGAAATCGGGATGATCCCGCAGGCGGTCGTCCTGCTCGCGACCGCTCAACCGACCGAAGTCCGGCCCCAGCGCGGCCAGGCCGTCGCGGTAACGCTCCTGGAGACCGATGACCGGTCCGTTGAACTCGCGCTCGGGCAGACCGCACGATCCTTCGATGCGCGTTCGCCACGCCAGTTCGTCGAGGGCGGTCAGTTCGTGGAACTGGGCGAAAGCCGGCGACCCCCCATGACGGCCCGAGGTGGGCCCCCTGGCCCAGATGCGGGGTGGGTCGACGGTGCAGGCGCCGAGCAGGCCGTCGATGTAGTCGGGCACCCCGGCGGCCGCGGCACCGGGTGCGGTGCCGTCACGGGGTGGGATCAACCGCTCGCAGGCGGCGGTCAGGGTCCGGTACTCGTCGTCGGTCAACCACGCTGGCATCGGATGACCCTAACAAGCGGCCCGACGACGGGCGTGCCCGGCCATCGGGGGACGGCGCCTGCCCGGGCCGTCTTCCATCGGCCCGGTTCAGGCCGGGGTGAAGGCGACCGGCAGGGCGATCGGCGACCGGAAGGCCATCCCCTTGATATGGAGGTCCTGGTCGGGGGCGGCGTCGAGCCGGATGTCGGGCAGGCGGTCGAAGATGGTGTTCATCGCCACCCGGGTCTCCATGCGGGCCAGATGCATGCCGAGGCAGACGTGCACACCGAAACCGAACCCCACGCTCTGGCGGGATGCCCGGAAGATGTCGAACTGCTCCGGGTGCTCGTATTTGCGCTCGTCGCGGTTGGCCGACCCGAGCAGCAAGGCGACGTCGGCCCCCTCCTCGATGCCGACGCCGGCCAGTTCCGTGTCGCGGGTGGCTCGCCGCAGGATGACGGTCACCGGCGGCTCCCAACGGATCGTCTCCTCGAATGCATCCGGTAGCAGGGAACGGTCGTCGATGACCGCCCGGAGCTGATCGGGATTGGTCAAGAGGCCATAGAGGAGGTTTCCCGACGCCCGATAGGTGGTTTCCACCCCGGCCGGGAGCAGTAGCCGAAGGAAGGAGTAGATCTCCTCGTCGCCGAGCCTGCGCCCGTCCACCTCGGCTACCAACAGGTCGCTGATCAGATCCTGCGCCGGCTGCCGGCGCCGTTCGGCCAGCACGTCGGCGAAGTAGTCGCGTAGGGCGGCAGAGGCCGCCACCCCGCGTTCCCAGTTGGAGGCCACGCTGGTGATCTCGATCGCCCACCGCTGGAACGTGGGGAAGTCCGAACGGGGCAGACCGAGGATCTGGGCGATGACCTGCACCGGGAAGTTGAAGGTCACCTCCTGGACGAGGTCGGCCTCACCGCGTCCGGCGAAGCCGTCGATGAGCTCGTTGACGACTCGTTGGACCAGATCCCCCTCCCACTGCTCGAGCACCTTGGAGCGGAAGGTGGGGGAGACCAGCGCCCGGTGCAACCGATGCTCGGGCTCGTCCATCTGGAGGATCGTCCGGCCCATGACGGCACCCATGATCCCCTCGTACACCGTCGATGAGAAGGTCTCGTTGTCCCGGAGGACCTGGACCGCCTCATCGAATCCGAACACGGTGACCGGTGGCGGTCGGTTCGGGTCGGCCTCCGAGGCCCCGTCGCCGAGGTCGATGGGGCCGACGTGTACGGGGCTCCGTCTGCGGAGCTCGCCCATCAGCGGGTAGGGATCGCGGATGTTGCCCGACACCGTGTCCTGGAGCTCGAACGGGTCGAACCGTACGGGCGCCAGGGCCTGATCGGAACCTTCACCGGCTTGTGTTGTCATGGTCCCACTTCCCTCGTGCAGCCCCTCCGACTCCAAGCGGGAATCATGATATCAAACGTTTGTTTGGTACGACCTGCGAGCTCCGGGTCAACCGTCGGTCCACCGATGGGCCGCAGGGTCCACAATGGAGTCGTGCCAGCCCCCGACCACGGAACCAACCGGCGCCCCGACGGATCGACCCAGCGCCAGCACATCCTCAAGACGGCGCTGTCCCTCATGGCGACCAAGGGGGTCGACGGGACGAGCATGCGGAACCTGGCCACGGCCACCGGCCTCAATGTGGCCTCGCTCTACCACTACTTCCCGTCGAAGCGGGACCTCCTGGTGGCCGTGCTCGAGGAACGCGGGTTCGTCGACGGCCTGGGCGCCACCTCGCAGACGGCGCTGGCGCAGGATCCCGCCTCCAGCCTGGCCGACCTCCTGAACGGCATCCTGCAATCGATGCTCGAGGTGGAGGACTTCGTCCGGCTCATGCTCGGTGAGGTCATGCGGGGCGACGACACGGCCTTCGCCGTCGGGAACGAGCTGTTCACCGCGGCCCAGGCCTCGCTCGAGCGCTCGCTCTCCGAATGCGATCCACCCCCGTGCCCAGGGGAGGAGGCGGCCATGGCCAGGATGCTGCGCAGCCTGCTCATCGGGCTCTTCATCGAGCACGTCGCCGGCGTGCTCAGCGACGACCAGGATCCTTCGGTCGTCTTCCGCAGCCGGGCCGAGGAATCCGCCTCGCTGCTGGAGAAACGACTGACCGACTGAGAAGGATGTCCGGTCGCTCGGCGCGGCGTCGGGCCCCACCGGGGCCGGTTACCATCATCGGGATGACGGGGGACGCAGCCGGAACATCCACCGAAGGGCGCGCCATGCCAGAAGTCTCCACCCCCCCATTCGCCCCCGGGACCCTCGGGCCGGTCCCCCGTCCCGACGACCAGCCTCTGTGGGACCCTGACAAGCAGGCCATGGGGGCCGAGCAGCGGAGGGAGCTGCAGAACGAGCGCCTCGGTCGGATGATCGATCGCATCTTCACCGGACCCGTCCCGCTCTTCCGGGACAAGCTCCGCGCCGCCGGGATCTCGGGCGCCGCGGACATCTCCACCGTCGACGATCTCATCGGCGTCCCGCTCACCGTCAAGCAGGACCTGCGGGACTCGGAGGCGGCCGACCCGCCGTGGGGGGAGTACCGCTTCACCGATCCGCGCCGGGCGGTGCGCCTCGGGACGTCGACCGGGACCACCGGGCAGCCGACCATCACCGTGTGGACGAGGCGGGACCTGTGGATCGAGTACGAGTCGGGCGCCCGCAACTGGTGGCGGATGGGCTACCGCCCGGGCACCATCGTGACCCATGCCCATCCGGCCTATCTCTACGGCGGTGGGATCATGCTGCAGGGAACCTACGAGTATCTCGGCCTCCTCTCCTTGTGGGTCCCGCCCCCCGACACCGACGAGCTCGCCGAACAGGCTGTTCGATTCTGGACAAGGGTCACCCCGGACGTCCCGTTCATGGGCTTCGCCACCGGTCGGTTCATCGAAGTGGCGACCAAGCTCGGCATCCCGCTCGAGGACGCCGGGCTCACCGGACTGCGCGCTCCCCCCGGTTTCGGGCTCGGCCGGGGCGGGATGCCGCTCATGACGGCAGGCGCAGAGTGCTACGCCTACGTCGGCGGACCCTGCGGCCAGTCACCCGGAGCCCACATCCACGAGGACTGGGCCGTGGTGCAGGCGGTGGACCCGGCCACCGGCCGGGAGGTCCCCGACGGTGAGTGGGGGAATCTCACGGTCACCACACTCGACCGCGACAATGGCCTGCTCCGCTACGACCTCGAGGAGGCGTGCGCCATCCTGCGCGAGCCGTGCCCGTGTGGTGAGACCTCCATCCGTGGGCTGTGGGGAGGCCGGTTCGCCGACCTCCTCAGCTGTCAGGGCACCCGGTTCCAGTTGTCCGAGGTGGAGGCCACCCTGCGCACCGAGAAGCTGGTGGCCCAGCCCTCCCTCGAGTACCAGGTGGTTCGCCCGGACGACGGGCCTGCACCTCTGGTGGTGCGGGTGGAGGTCGCCACCGAGGACCCCGAGGCCCGGGGTCAGGTGGCCGACAGATTGGCGCTGGCCATCAAAGAGGCCCTCGGTGTCCACGCCACGGTGGAGCCGTTGCCGAGGGACACACTCCCCCGTGCCGGCTACAAGGCCAAGCGGCTCATCGACCGGGAGTGAACGGCCGTCACCGGAAGGCGGCGATGACCTCACGGCCGAAGACCGACAGCGTCTCGGGGAGGGCGAAGTCGGTGAACCAGGCATAGATCCGCTCCACGCCGTCGGCCCGCAGGGCCTCCACCCGCGGTACGAGCTCGGCGCCGCTGCCGATCATGTGACCCCCCTCGCCCATCCGCCCGAATCGGCGGGCGGCCAGCTCGACGACCTCGTCCCGCCTGCTCTCGTCGGTGACCAGGGTGACCAGCAGCTGCACGGAGACCCGGGCGGCGCCTGCGCCCGGCCGGGCCGAATCCAGCCGGTCCAGCTGGTGCATGGGCACGTTCCACCAGTCGGCGTACCGGGCCACCAGTTCCATGGTCGCCGCCCCCGTACCCCCCACCACGACCGGGATCCGCCCGAGCGGCACCGGCCGTTGGCGTGCCCCCCCGACCGAGAAGAACGAACCCGTGTAGTCGACCGCCTCGCCGGTCCAGAATCTGGTCAGCAGCTCCAACGTCTCGTGCAGCCGCTCGAGGCGCTGGGCGGCGGGGGCGGCCGGGAAGCCGAAGGTGGCCAACTCGGCCGGCGTCGAGCCGGATCCGATCCCGAGCTCGAAGCGTCCGCCCGAGAGATGGTCGAGCGTCACGGCCTGACGGGCCAGCACTGCGGGATGGCGGAACGGGTCGCACAGCACCAGGTGGCCGAGCCGGAGCCGGTCAGTGGCCGCGGCCAGCCAGGTGGCCGTGGTGAAGGCCTCGTACATCGGTTGCTCGAGCGCCCCCGGCGGAGCCAGGTGGTCCATCAGGGCCAGCCCGTCGAATCCGGACGCCTCGGCGGCCAGCGCCCGTGCCTTCAGCGCGTCGGGGGCCAGACGCATCTGGGGCAGGAAGAGATGGAACTCCAATTTCAGGCCGGCTCGACGAGCATGGTGGCCAGCGTGTGCCACTGGTGGCTCGTGCCGCCCATCAGGGCTTCGTTCTGCTTGGCCCGTTTGAACAGGAAGTGGGCGTCGTTCGCCCAGGTGAAGCCCACGCCCCCATGGAGTTGGATGTCGTCGCCGGTCACCCGCACCGCAGCCTCGGCGGCATAGGCGGCGGCCATGGCGGCAGCTCGTGAACGCTCGGGCGCGTCGGTGTCCGCGGCCCAGGCCGCGAAGTGCATGCCGGCACGCGCCATCTCCAGTGCGTGGTACATGTCGACAATCCTGTGCTTCACGACCTGGAACGACGCGATGGGCCGGTCGAAGACCACTCTGACCTTGGCGTACTCCACGGCCTCGTCCAGGGCCCGGTCGGACACCCCCACCAGTTCGGCGGCCAGCGCCACGGCGACGTCGTCGAGGACGCGCCGCCACACGGCGGTCTGGTCGCCGGGGGGTCCGAGCGGCTCGACCGGCTCCTCGTCGAGGACCAGACGCGAAAGCTTGCGGGTGGGATCGAGTCCGGGCACGGCCTCGGCTTTGGGCGAGGGCAACAGGAACGACCGGATCCCCTCCTCCGCCAACGCCACCACGATGACCCAATCGGCCGTATGGCCGTCGACGACGATCGGCTTGTGACCGGTCACCACCCAACCCAGGCCCTTGCGGCGGGCCCGGGCCCGGACGGTGCCGAGCGGGTGGCCATAGCCCTGTTCGTGAAGGGCGATGGTCCCGCGGTGAGCGCCCGAGGCCAGGCCCCCGATCAACTGCTCGGCGCCGAGGGCGCGGGCCGCCAGTGTGGCCATGACCGACGACGAGAAGAACGGACCGGGCAGCGGAACACGACCCATCTGCTCGAGGACGATGCACATCTCCAGCAGGCCGGCCCCCTCCCCCGGCACCAGCATCCCGGTCCATCCCAGGGAGACCAGTCGGTCCCAGAGCTCGGGTGTGACCCCGTCGGGATCGTCGGCCAGTTGGCGCAGGGTGTCGCCCCCGACCTCGCCCATGGCCCGGCGGGCCACATCCTGCAAGGCGAGTTGTTCGGCATCGAACGTGAAATCCACAGTCCACCCCCGGAGCGGCCTCGTCGAAGTTGGCGCCAGTGTAGATGTCTGACGCCGACGTCAGCAGTGTAGACGGCAGCGCGACTAGCCTCCTGAGCCGTGGACTTCGCCCTGGCCCCCGAAGATGAAGCGTTCCGCGACGAGTTGCGGGCGTGGCTCGACGAGTACCTCCCCCCGTTCCTGGCCAGCGAGGAGCTGGCCGACGATTCCTCGCTCTCCGGCGAGAAGTCCCAGCACCGTCGGGCGGCGTGGCAACGGCTCCTCAACGGAGGCCGGTGGGCGGCGGTGGGCTGGCCCGAGGAGTACGGCGGACGCAACGCGACGGCGATGCAGCGCATCATCTACTCCGAGGTCATGGCCGAGTACCGCACGCCGGGCCTGTTCAACCCCAACGGGCTCTGGCAGATCGGCCCCATGATCATCGCCTGGGGCACCGACGAGCAGAAGGCCCGATGGCTGCCCTCGATCCTCGACGCCACCGACCACTGGTGCCAGGGGTTCTCCGAGCCCGACGCCGGCAACGACCTGGCCAACCTCCGGACCGCCGCCATCTGGGACGGGGACGCCTACGTGGTCAACGGCCAGAAGATCTGGATCTCGACCGCCCACCTGGCCAGATGGGGTCTCTTCCTGCTGCGGACCGATCCCACCGCCATCGAGCGCGGCGCCAAACACGAGGGAATCACCGCCTTCATCGTCGACATGCACACCCCCGGGATCGAAGCGCGCCCCATCCGCGACATGGCCGGCGAGGAGATGTTCAACGAGGTCTTCTTCGACGACGCGGTGATCCCCCTGGAGAGCCGCCTGGGCGGAGAAGGGGAAGGGTGGATGGTGGCCATGGGCACCCTCGGGCACGAACGGGTGGGCATCGCCGGCCAGATCTCCATCCTGGCCGCCGACCTCCATGCCATGGTCACTGCAGCCCGTTCGGTCAACCCCGGGGCGCTGGAAGACCCCTCCCTGCGGGACCGTCTGGCCCGGACCTGGACCGACATCGAGTTGGCCCGCCTGTTGTCACTCAGGGCGTTGAGCAAGATCATCAAGGGCGAGAAGAACTGGCCCGAGGTTCCCTTCGCCAAGCTGCAGTGGTCGGCGCTGGCCCAGACGCTGGCGGCCTTGTCGGTGGACCTCCTCGGACCGGCCGGCGTGCTGGCGCGAGGTGGACCCGACGCCATCGACCGGGGCAAATGGACCCGCCTCTACGCCTTCCAGCGCTACAGCACCATCGGTGGGGGCTCGACCGAGGTGCAGAAGAACATCATCGCCGACCGGGCGGTCAAGCTGCCCGGCCAGGCCCGCACCTCCTGACGTGCCCCCCGATCCACGCGCACCGTGCCTCATCGGCGTGGCCCGGCACACCTGGCGCCAGGAGCCGGCGCCGGAGCCCCTCGCCATGTGGGAGACGGTGGCCCGTTCGGCCGCGGCGGATGCAGGGTGCCCGGATGTGCTCACCGGGTTGGAGAGCCTCCAGGTCGTCTACTGCCAGTCGTGGGAGTACGACGATCCCTGTACCCGGCTGGCCGAACGGCTGGGCGCCGATCCGGCCCTGCGTTCGTACTCGGGCCTCGGGGGCTCGGTACCGGTCCGCCTGGTGTCCGAGGCGGCGGCGGCCATGGCCCACGGCCAGCTCGACCTGGCCCTGGTCGTCGGAGGCGAAGCCCTGGCCACGCGCCGTCACCTGGCCGAGCCGTCGTGGTCGTACCCTCCGGCCGAGGCCCGTCCCTTCCCGCTGAGCATCGACCGACAGGAGGCGGCCAACGGCATCTACCAGGCCTACCTCACCTTCGCGCTCCTGGACACGGCCCGCCGCGCCCACCTGGGCCGCTCTCCGTCCGACCATCGCCACCACCTCGGCCGCCTCCTCGCCCCCATGACCGAGGTGGCCGCCTCCCAACCCGAGCACGCCTGGTTCCCGACCGTCCGGGGCGCAGCCGAGATCACAGCTCCCTCACCGTCGAACCGGATGGTGGCCACGCCCTACACCAAGCTCATGACGGCCATCATGGACGTCGACATGGCGGCCGCGGTGCTGGTGGCCACGTCGGAGCGGGCCGATGCCCTGGGCGTGCCCCCCGACAAACGGGTCTACCTGCGGGGCACCGGCGGGTCCGAGGAGCCTTCCACCATGGCGGCCAGACCTGAGCCCTGGCGGTCGCCGGCCATGGAGGCGGCCATGGCCGCCGCCCTCGGGCCGGCCTCCATCGACGACGTGGGCCACCTCGACCTCTATTCCTGCTTTGCCAGCTCCCTGTCGTTCGCCCGCGACGCCCTCGGCATCGGGGACGACCGTGGCCTCACCGTCACCGGTGGTCTCCCGTACCACGGCGGGCCGGGCAGCAATTACGACACCCACGCCTTGGCAGCCATGGCCGAGGCCCTCCGCCGCGACCCGGGCGCACTGGGCCTGATCAGCGGGATCGGCATGCACATGACCAGCCACAGTGCCGTCGTGCTGTCGACGACGCCCGGGCCCTTCTCGCCCGCCGGGCCGGTCCCCGCCCCCGAGCCACCCACGGTCCCGGTGACCGCCGACGCCGCCGGGGGGGCACGGGTGGTCACCTTCTCCACCGTGTACTCACGCGAGGGGCCCCAGTGGACGGCGCTCATCTGCGACCTCCCGGACGGCTCACGGTGCTACGCCCGGCTCGAGGAGGCACCCGACGAGGAGGTGGACCTGGCCGGCGAACCGGTCACCCTGGCCCCGGGGCCGAGAGGCGCCACCCTGGCCCGCCTCTGAGCCGGCGGTGACGGTGAACGGTGCCGCCTGTCGCCCGCTGACGGGCACCCCGCCTATCATCCATCCGGGCCGTGCCGCCGGCCTGGTTTGCACCCTCACCGATCGGTCATCGGCGGCCCGGTCGTGACCAGCCGAGCGACCACCAGCCCCCGACCAGCAAGGACCTACCGTGCCCATCCACTACCAGACCGGCGACGACCACATCGTCCGGATCACCATCGACCGACCCGAGGCCCGCAACTCGCTGGACATGGAGCACTTCGCCCAACTGCGGATGGCGTGGGACCGCTTCGGAGAGGACGACGATGCCTGGGTGGCGGTGATCACCGGAGTAGGTCCCGACTTCTGCGTCGGTGCCGATCTCAAGACGTACATTCCCCAGATCACGGCCCTGGCGGCCCAGATGAAAGAGGGGGGAACCGCGGAGGTGGACGGCTACCGCCTGGACGACGGCACCAAGGCGGTCTTGCGCAACGTCAAGCTGTACAAACCGATCGTCGCCGCCGTCAACGGCACCTGTGTGGCCGGGGGGATGGAGATGCTGGGCGGCTGTGACATCCGGGTGGCCGCCGACACCGCCACCTTCGGCGTCCTCGAGCCCAAGCGGGGCCTGTTCGCCGGGGGCGGGACCACGGTCCGCCTACCCCGCCAGATCCCCTATCCGGCGGCCATGGAGATGCTCTTGTGCGCCGATCGGCTGTCCGCCCACCGGGTCTACGAAATGGGCCTGGTCAACGAAGTGTGCAGTCCCGGCGCGGTCGTGGAACGGGCGTACGACTACGCCAGGAGGATCACCGCCAACGGGCCGTTCGCGGTGCGCAAGACGAAGGAGTCGGTCATTCGGGGGCTGGCGGTCGACATGAAAGAGGCCTACCGCATCGAATCGGCCATCTCCTCGGAGGTGTTCTCGAGCCAGGATGCGGTGGAAGGCCCCAAAGCCTTCGCCGAAAAGCGCACCCCGGTGTGGAAGAACCACTAGCGACACCAGGGGACCGGGCCGGTCGGTGGGTACTGTGGTGCGACCGGCGGCCACGACAGGAGGCAAGATGCGCCAGATCCATCGGAAACGCCTGCTGTCGGTGACGGTCGCGCTGTCCGCGATCTGCGTCGCGGCGTGCAGCTCGGCCGGCGCCGCGGGCCCGCCGTCCGCGTCCGCGTCCGCCGGAGCGGCTCGTACCGGCGACGCCACAACGGTGACGTCGAGCGGACCGGTCAACCCGGCCGCCGTCCCGCTCGGAGACGGGTACCGCTCGACCACGCCCAGGGTTGGATATGTCGACTCCTGCATCACCAACTTCCCCTCGAAGGGAGGCGCCACGGTCATCGGCCCGTGGATCAACGAGACCAACAAGACCTGGGACTCCCTGACGAAGATCGCGGTGCACGGTTCGGTCTCGTGGCCCCAGGCCAGGTTCTCGGTGACCGTGTCGGGCAGCCGCCGGATCATCACCGGCGACGACCTGCCGATCGACCACACCACCGGCACCTTCCCCATCAGCAGGTCGGATCCCGCGTACACCTACGACCAGAACCCGAACACGATCGTGCCCCAATCGATCTCGTGGTCGCTTCCCCTCAATCCCGTGGCGGCCAAGAAGCCGAAGTGCACAAGCGGCGGTCCCATCGGCATTCTCGACGACGGGGTCTACCTGTTCAACGCCCTCGACGGCGAGGGGCGCGACGCCGGCGCCCATGAGGTGCTCGACAACTGCCAGGAGCATCCCCAGATGGCCGGCGTCCTCCATCACCACGCCATCCCATCCTGCATCCTCTCGAAGGCGACGGGCCGGTCCACGCTGGTCGGCTACGCAGCCGACGGCTACGGAATCTACGTCGAGCGAACCGCGAGCGGCGCACTGCTCACGAACACCGACCTCGATGCGTGTCACGGCCGGACGTCGCGGGTGCTCTGGAATGGCAAGGAGCAGTCGGTCTACCACTATGACGCCACCCTGGAGTACCCCTACACGGTGGGCTGCTACCACGGCACGCCGATCTCGTCCGGCTGACCCCGGGCGCGCCCCGCCAACGGGCATCGCCCTTGACTCCGGACCACGGTACGGGCCGTACGCTGCTTCCCGAGTCCCAAAGGAGGCCGATGTGTCCACTGCAGTTCTCACCTTGACCGAATCGACATTCGACGAGGCGATCATGGCATCACCCGTGCCGGTGGTCGTCGAGTTCTGGGCCGAGTGGTGCCCACCGTGCAAGCTGATCGCTCCGGTCCTCGATTCGATTGCCGCCGACTATTCGGATCGTCTGCGCGTGTTCAAGATCAACTCCGACGAGCACCCCGGCTTGGCTCGGCGGTACGAGGTCATGAGCGTCCCCACCATCCTCTCCTTCAGCGACGGCCAGCTCCGCCAACGGATGGTGGGCGCCAGGAGCCGGGCCCGCCTGCTCGAGGATCTCTCGGAGTTGCTCACCGGCTGACCCGAAGAGCCATGCAGTCCTCGTTCGCCGAATCCTCGCAGATGTCGATGAGTCGCACGAGCCGTGACCGGATCTCGTCCAGTGCCCGTCGCCGTTCATCCAGCGCCTCGATTTTGGACCGCGCCATGGACAAGACGGAATCCGCCGAGTCACAACTGCCTTCCCCCCCGACGAGGCCGGCGATCTCCGCGAGCGTGAACCCCAGCTGTTTGGCCCGGGCGATGAACTCCAGCCGCCACAGGTCGGCCTCTGAATACTGCCGGTAGCCGGCGGCCGATCGGGGAGGCTCCCGCAGGAGCCCCCGGCGCTCGTAGTAGCGGACCGTCTCGACGTTCACGCCCGCCCCGTGGGCCAGCTGGCCGATCGAAAATGACTCCACCACGCAAAGGATAGGGCTTGTACCCCGGTACAGGGTCAACCGGGCGTCCCGATCCGGACCGCCCGACCACCCGACCTGGGCGGCTTGACCCGGGCCGGGGCGATCGCCACATCGAGGTCCGGTTCAGGTGGGGTGCTGGTTAGTCTGGTGACATGTTCGCGAGGAAGTCCCCGCCCGGGGCGGGTTCCCGTGTACCATCACCCCCCGCCAACGCCTGGGACATCCTCGCCTCGCGGCGCGGCATGTCTGGCGATCGGATACTCGGCCTCTCCGATCTGGCCGAGGCGAGGAAGGCGGCCAAGCGGTACCGGCGACCCCGACGGAGTCCCGACAGGTCCCCCTCCCCCGGAAGCGGGCCGAGTGCGTCGATGCTCCTCGGTGCCCCTTCACGTCACCCACGGCCAGAAGACCGGCCACGCGGTCCAATGGGTAGGTGATCCGCCGGCTCTACCCCAGCCGCTCGATCACCGTGGCATTGGCTTGGCCGCCGCCCTCGCACATGGTCTGGAATCCGTAGCGGCCGCCGATGGACTCCAGCCGGTTGAGGAGCGTGGCGGCCAGCCGGACCCCGCTGGCACCCAGCGGATGGCCCATGGCGATGGCCCCACCGTTGGGATTGAGCCGTTCGGGATCCGCGCTGAAGGCCCGGTTCCACATCAGTGGGATGGCGGCGAAGGCCTCGTTGCACTCGATGGCGTCGAACTGCTCGATCTTCATCCCCGACCGCTCGAGGAGCCGCTGGGTGGCCGGCACCGGTGCGGACAACACGATGGCGGCGTCGTCGGCGGCCACGGTGGCGTGCGCGATCCGGGCGCGGATCGGAAGTCCCAGCTTCTCGGCCAGCGAACGATCGGCCAACAACATGGCCGCGGCACCGTCGGTCATCTGGGAGGAATTCCCCGCGGTGATGTCCGGGGCCGTGTCCGGCTCCCAGTTCTGGGCTGGGGGCAACCCGGCCAAGGCCTCCATCGAGCCTGTCCGGCGAATCCCCTCGTCGGCCTCGAGACGACCGCCGGGGAACGACCCGTCCTCCGCCTTCATCGGCACCGGGATGGCTTCGGCGGCGAACCGGCCGGAGTCCCATGCCTCAGCCGCCCGGCGGTGGCTCTCGAGGGAGTACTCGTCCATCTCCCCACGGCTGATCTCCCAGCGATCGGCCAGCACCTGGGCCACCCGGAACTGCGCCCACAACCGTCCGTCGATCCGTTCGAGGAACGACGGCGGGAACGGTCCGGTGCCACCGCGGGCGTTGGAGGCGAGCGGCACCCTGCTCATCGCCTCGACACCGCAGGCCACGACCAGGTCGTAGTGGCCGGCTTTGACGCCGGCGGCGGCAAAGTGCATGGCCTGCTGCGACGAGCCGCACTGCCGATCGACGGTGGTGGCGGGCACGCTCTGGGGCAGACCGGCGGACACCCAGGCATTGCGGGTCACGTTCGTGCTCTGCTCCCCCACCTGGGTGACGCATCCCCCGATGACGTCGTCGATGGTCGCCGGGTCGACCCCCGTGCGCTCCACCAGTGAGCTGAGCGCAAATCCGAGCAGGTCCGCCGGGTGCCAGTGGGCAAGGGCTCCCCCGCGCTTCCCCATCGTCGTACGGACCACGTCGACGATGACGGCGTCTCGTTCACTGTTGCTCATGTGGGTTCCTCCTGCTCCGGTGCTGCACTCGATCCTCCACCGGCGCCGTCCGCGCCGCGGCCGTGGGACCGGAGTCGCCTCCGTCGGCCGTCTTGTGCCGCGCCCGGCACGGGCGGGACCGGCGCGCGCTCCTCGTCGCTGGCCACCATGACCCGGTCACCTCGGGCCGCCATCACCTGTTCGACCGCGCTCAGCGCGCCGTCGGCCGGCCCGCTGTAGGCCACCGACCCGTGTTCGAGGACCACAGCCGTCCCGGCCAGATCAAGCACACGATCCACCTGCTGCTCGACAACGAGCAGGGCCGTCCCGGCCCGGTTGATCTGGCGCAAGCCCTCGTAGACGACATCGATGACCACGGGCGCGAGGCCGAGCGAGATCTCGTCCGCCACCAGCAGGCTGGGCGGAAGGACGAGGACCTTGGCCAATGAGAGCATCCGCTGCTCCCCGCCAGACAGGGTCCCCCCGTGTTGCCGGCGACGCTCCCCCAGCACGGGAAAGGCCTCGTAGGCCCGCTCCAATGCGTCGGGGACACACTGGCGCCCCCCTCGCTGGCGGAAGACCAGCTTGAGGTTCTCCTCGACGGTGAGACTGGCGAACACCCCCCTGCCCTCGGGTACATGGGCCGTCCCGGCCCGGGCGATCTTGTACGCGGCCAGCCCCGTGATCTCCCTGCCCTTGAGCCGGATGGCACCGCTCGTGCTGGCCAGGAGGCCGGTCACCACCCGGGCGACCGTCGACTTGCCGGCGCCGTTGGAGCCGATCAGTGCGGTGACACCCCCACCGGGCACCGAGAAGGTGACGTCGAACAGCGCCCGGTACGGGCCGTAACTGGCGCTGACGTGCTCGACCTCCAGCGCGGCCGGCTCCGTGGACGAGGCGGGCGCGACGGTGTCCCCGGGTGCGGACCGACCGACCGCCGCGCTCACGCGCTCAGCCCCAGATATGCCTGGCGGACCGCAGGATCGGCCATCACCTCGTCGAAGCTGCCCTCGGCGATGACCGTGCCGAGGTTCATCACGATCGTCCGGTCGACCACCGATCCGACCATGCTCAGGTCGTGCTCGACCAGGAGAACCGCCATCCCCCGCTCGCGTTGGAGCATACGTAGCACCTGGGACAGCTCGTGGGTCTCGTGGACGTCCAGGCCCGAGGACGGCTCGTCGGCCAACAGCAGCACCGGATCGGAGACCAGCGCCCGGGCCAGCTCCACCAGGCGGCACGAACCGAGCCCGAGGGACGAGACCGGGGCGTCGGCCCGATCCCCGATCCCGACCAGCTCGAGCACAGCGTCCACCCGCCGGTTCTCCTCCGCGGTGGGCGCGCTGCGATTGCACAGGTCCTTCCAGAGGCGACCCTGCCGCTGTCGAGCGCGCTCGGCCACCAGGAGATGGTCCCGTACGGTCATGTCCGGGAACACCTCCACCCGCTGGTAGGTCCGGCCGATGCCGAGCCGCGCCCGTTTGTAGGTCGGTATGCCCAGCAACTCCTGACCGGCCAGCTCGACCCGTCCCCGTTCGGGCTGGAGCTGCCCACAGATGCAGTTGAACAGGGTGGTCTTGCCGGCGCCGTTGGGGCCGACCAGGCCCACGCTCTCGCCGGCTTCGACCTCGAAGCAGACGCTCTCGACCGCGGTGATGCCACCGAACACCTTGGACACGTTGTCCACCCGGAGGAGGGGTCCGGCCTCAGCCACGTTTGTTCACCACCGGACCAGGGTCGACCACGGACCCGGCACTGGCGGCTCCGCCCCCGGCGCCGTTGCCGCCACCGCCACCGCCACCGAACGCTCCGAGGAGGGGCGGGCCACCGCGGGTCGGGGGTGGCTCGCCGGTGTGGAAGACCAGGCGCTCCATGCGCATGGTCCAGCGGCGCTTCTGGAACTCGAGGATCCCCTCGGGATGGGACGCATAGGTGAATGCACCGAAGGCGAAGAGGACGAAGACGAGGCTGTTCCCGCCGAACCGGGCCGGGAGGTAGGTGAGGAGTTGCTGGATGACCACGAATCCGAACCCGGCGTTGATGGCCCCTTCCACCGTGCTCACCCCGGTGGTCACCACGATGACCACGAAGGCCAGGGAGAGCTGGTAGTTGAACTCGTCGGCGCTCACCGACTGCTGCTGGATGGTCAGGAGTGTGCCGCCGATGCCGGCCACGACGCCGGACAGGGCGAAGATCAGCACACGCTGCCAGGTCAGGTTGATGCCCAAGCCGGCCGCCGCCGTCTCGCTCCCGCGCATGGCCGACAGATACCGGCCCGTCGTCCCCTTGCGCACCAGGAGGACGCCGAGGATGCAGACGACCAGCACGGCCAGGGCCATGACGAAGAAGGCGTGGCCGTTCGGGTTCAAGATGCCGAGGCCGACCCACTTCGACTGCACGCTCAACGGCGATCCGTTGCTGGTCGAGAGCTGGGGAAAGACGGCACTGTCGAAGAAGAGGGCGGCCGCGATCGTCATGAGCGCCAGGCCCAGGCCACGCAGGCGGAGCGATGCCACGGCCAACACGACCGCCACCGCCCCGGCCGCCAGCGCGCCCACCACCCCGCCGACGAGCAGGCTGAGGCCCAGGTGGTTGGCCAGCTGGGCCGCGGTGAAGGCGCCGACCCCGGCCAGCATGGCCTGGCACAGGGAGAGCTGCCCGCCCATACCGGTGATCAAGGTGATGGAGAGGAAGATCACCGAGAAGGCCAGGCCGGCGTTGAACACGTTCTCCCATGCCTTCGGCATCCAGGTGAGCATGGACACGATGAACGCGGCGAGGAGGATGTACCAGGCCACCCTGATGATCCGGTCGATCTGGGGGGCGCGCATGGCGGCCGTCGTCGGAGGCGTGGGTGGGTCGATGGAGGCCAGCGGGTCGGTGGCCTCACCGAGCTTGCGGAGTCCGGGCACGACGAGCAGCGCGGCCACCAGCACGATGAAGGGCAGGGACGAGAGCGTGGCCGCGGACCACACGCTGCTCGGGGGCAGGTAGCCCTGCAGGACGGTGTCGGCCACCCCCATCAGGATGCCGACCACCGCGGCGATGGGCATGGAACGAAGGACGGCCCAGGCGGCGGCGGCGAAGGCCGCCACCACCAGCGTGGCGTAGTCCTGGGACTGGAGCTGGCCGTAGAGCGGGGCCAGCATGACCCCCGCCAGCCCGGCCATGAGGCTGGACACGGCCCAGGCGACGGCCACCACCCGGCCGGAGTTGACGCCGTCGAGTTGGACCAGTCGTCGGCTCTCCACCGCACCGCGCATCTGCAGCCCGAGCGGGGTCAGCCGCATGAGGAGGACCAGGGCCAGAAGGACCACCGCGGTGACCACCACCGAGCTCAGGGAGGCGCCGTTGATGGGGGTGCCGGCCACCCGGAAGTACACGATGTCCGGGTTGAACAGGATGCTGGGCGGGTTGTACTGGTTGTTGCTGCCGAAGATCACCGGGAGCAGGGCCGGGATCCCCACGAACAGGGTGATCCCGGTGACCAGCTTGGCGGTGGTGTTGGAGTTGGGGATCTTGCGGAACAGGTAGCGGTCGAAGACCAGCCCGAGGGCGGGGGCGAGGAGGACCACCGACAGCACGAAGGCCAACAGCACCGACATGTGCTCGTTCTGCACCAGCAGGGTGAAGATGAACGCCGACACGTAGGCCTGGGCCCCGAAGGCGAAATTGAACACCCCGGTGGCCTGATAGGTGAGAACGAGCCCCACCGCCACCAGCGCATAGGTGCACCCGTACGGAATGCCGGGGATGGCGAAACCCAGAAAGTTCTCCACTCCTGCGCCGGCCCCTACCCGAGACCGGCTGACGTCCGGGTCATGTCCCTGGTGTTCCGGCCGGCGCGGCCACCGCCGTCGTGTTCTTGGCGCTCGGTCCCACGCACACGAAGACTGCCTTGCCCTTCCCGTAGATGGGCACGAACTTCGTGCCCGCCACCTTGACGAAGGCGCTGCACGTCGGATAGGTGGTCTTGGTGTGGGAATTCTCCCAGTTGGTGACGGTGGTCAGACCGCCGGCGGTGAAGTTGGTGA
Source organism: Acidimicrobiales bacterium (assembly GCA_049521915.1). GTDB lineage: Bacteria > Actinomycetota > Acidimicrobiia > Acidimicrobiales > RAAP-2 > Bog-756. Next base: position 34,687 of record JBEKOI010000003.1, read on the forward strand.
TGTGGTTGGTGATGCTGATGATGTTGGCCTGGGTCAGGTTGTTCCCGGCCAGTTTGACCGCCTGGGCCAGCAGGGCGGCCGACTGCCAGCCCTGGAGCGCGGTGCCGTTGTAGGTGTAGCTCGGCTCGTACTTGTTCATCGCCTTCAGGTACTGGATCATGCCCGGGTAGGTGTTCCCGAACCTGGATCCGGCCGCCTCGTAGGGGACGTTGCCCGAGAGGTTGAAGTACACACCCTGCATCAGGCTGCTGTACTGGTTGAGGAGTGACTGGTCGTAGCCGCTCAGCCAGAGCTGGTGGATCTTGAGCCCGTACTGCTGGATGGCCCGGGCCATGGTGATGTTGTCCGACTCCTGCATGCAGCTCACCACGAACTGGGTCCCGGTCTGCTGCATGCGCTGGACTGCGGACGCGTAGCTCCCGCCCAGCTGGGCACCCACGTCCTCGTAGGAGACGTTGAACCCGGCGGCCTTGAGATCGTTGGCGGTGGTGCTGCAGGCGTCGTAGGACGAGGTGATGGACGGTCCGTAGCTGATCACCGCGATGTTCTTCGACTTGGTCTGGTTCATGACGTAGGCGTAGGCCGGAACCCCGGCCGAGTAGTTCTGCACCGAGCCGCCGGCAGCAAAGAGGTTCGGTGGACCCTGCCAGTTTCCGCTCACGTTGTAGCCGTAGGTGGGGGTGTCGGTCTCGACGAAGTAATTCGGGGTGAACCAGTAGGACGCCACCATGACGGCAAAGGCATGGTCCTGGTCGATGAGGGTGTGGGTGAGCTCCGTGAACTGGCTGGGCTGCCCACCGTCGTCGAGGTTGTAGGCCAGGATCAACTTGCGCCCGTTGATCCCACCGGCGGCGTCGACCGCGTCGAAGTAGGCCTTGATCCCCGGCGCCAGGCCGTCGAAGTCCGAGGCGATGGCCCCGGTCAGGGTTGAGATCGACCCCACGTTGATGGCCGTTTTCGTCACCCCGGGCGACGTGGTCCCCGAGGCTGTCGTCGATGACGGCGCGGTGCTGGAGCTACCGGTCGTCGTGGTGGCAGTGGTGGACGAGGACGAGCAGGCGGCGGCGAGGACGGCCACCCCCAGTACTACCCCGACCGGCCAAACCCAGTTCCCCCTGTGTTTCCCCATGTCCACCTTTCCCTGTGTAGGCGCCCCTGCGTAGACGTTCCCCCGACAACGGCCCAACGCCGAGCCAGTTCTTATGACACGAATGTTAGTGATGTCAACCGTAGCGCCCTTTGCCCTGCCCACAGAGGGCGCGCCCCACGTGCGAAGACGGGACT
>JBEKOI010000004.1:0-35758 GCA_049521915.1 Acidimicrobiales bacterium
GACTGTTGGTCGACCATGGCGGTACGCACGACCTCGGACGGGCCGACCAGGGGGAGTCGGCCGATGGAGGCCTTGATGCTGAGCGGATGATCATTTCGCAGTGGCTCGAAGCCAATCCCGAGCGGGTCCGCATCGTCGAGGTGAGCTCCCACCAGGGGATCTCCGTGCCATCCGGCCGTATCCCGAGCCTCGCCGAGTTGTGCGGCGATGCGAGCCCGGTGCAGTCACTCAGGCGGGTCGGCTCGGCAGCCTGACCGTCCGGCTCGCCCATCCTCTCATCCCGCGTCAATTCGGAGCGGGATCGTCATCGGCCGCCATCTGTGACACCCGGATCAGCGCTTCGAGCACGGTGTCGGCTCGACCGTCGTCGATCACCTGACAGGCCATCGACACCCCGGCGGTCAGGTCGGCGGCGCGTCCGATCACCATCAAGGCCGCAGCCGCGTTGAGTACGGCAATGTCCCTGTGCGGTGACGGTTCGCCGCCGATCACTTGCCGGATGGCGTTGGCATTGACACCGGCATCTCCGCCGCGAAGGTCTTCGATCGTGGCCGGAGCCAGGCCCAGCTCGGCCGGGTCCACTCGATATTTCGTCGTCTCGTAGCGACCGTCGGCCGATGCCTGCAATTCGTGGACGGTCGATGGACCCGTGGTGCTGAGCTCGTCCAGGCCGTCGTCCCCATAGACGATCATGGCCCGCTGCGTGCCGTTGGCGGCAAGAACACCGACCATCTTGTCTGCCATCGCCGGATTGCTCACCCCGATCACCTGGTAGCGGGCACGACCGGGATTGGCCAGCGGGCCCAGGTAGTTGAAAACCGTCGGTATACCCAACTCCTTGCGGACAGGTCCGGCAAAGCGCATCGCAGGGTGGAAGCGTGGGGCGAAGCAGAACCCCATGCCTACCTCGTCGATACACCTGGCGACCCCCCTGGGTCCGAGGTCGACGACCACCCCGAGTGCCTCGAGCACGTCGGCAGCTCCAACCGCGGAGGAGGAGGCGCGCCCGCCGTGCTTACACACCTTGGCCCCGGTGGCCGCAACTACCAACGCCGCGATGGTCGATACGTTGATGCTCCGCAACCGGTCCCCACCGGTGCCGCACGTGTCAACGACATCGGTCCCCTCAGGCAGATCAAGGGGAACCGCGTGCGTGACCATGGCCCGAACGAATCCGGTCATTTCGGCGACCGACTCCCCCTTGGCCCGGAGGGCCGTCGCCAATGCGGCGATCTGTGACGGGGCGGCACTGCCGGAGAGCACTTGGCCAAGTACGACTTCGGACTGCTCGGCGGTCAGTGACTCGCCGGCCAGAAGGTCGGTCAGGATGCCTGGCCATCCACCGAGCGACTCGAAGGTGAGCCCTGGTGCAGCGGGGCTGTCCACGGTCAGTCCCACCACAGGTCGTGCCCGAGAACTCCACGCGCGATGAGGCCGAGCTGCACCTGGGACGTGCCCTCCACGATGGTGAGCTGCCGGGCATCGCGATACCACTGCTCGGTCGGGTGATCCTCCATGTAACCGGCGGCGCCGAGCAGTTGAACGGCGAGGCCGGAAGCCCGCACGGCGAGCTCCGTTGCGAAGTACTTGGCCATGGACAGGAACGGCACGTACTCCTTGGTGAACTTCCCCTGGTCGGCCAACCAGGCCGAGCGGTACGTGAGCAGGCGGGCCGCCTCGATGTCCACGGCCGTCTTGGCGATCTCCCATTGGATCCCCTGGAAGTCGGCGATGGTCCCGCCGAACGCCTCGCGCTGCTTGACGTACTCGGTGGCGTACATCAGCGCCCCTTCGGCAAGGCCGATCCCGCGGGCGGCGACGATGGGCCGCATGGCATTGAGCCCGAGCATGGCCAAACGGAAGCCGCCTACCTCACCGATCACATTCGCGGCCGGCACCCGGACCCCTTCCAGGACGAGCTCGCCGGTGTCGACGCCCTTCACACCCATCTTGTGATCGACCCGACCGACCGAGACGCCGTCCCAATTCGCCTCGACGATGAAAGCGGTTATCGAGTCGTGGGCCCGGGAGGATGGATCGCCGGTTTTGGCAAACACCGTGTACCAGTCGGCCTCGCGAACGCCGGACATCCAGCACTTCGTACCGGACAGCACCCAACCGCCATCGTGACCCGGCGCAGCGTCAGGTTCGGCCTTGGTCCGCATGCCGGCCACGTCACTGCCGGCCTGGGCCTCGGAGAGCCCGAATCCGGCCCGCACGTCACCGGTGGCGATCCCGGGAAGATACCGCTTCTTCTGATCGTCATTGCCGGCGATCAGAACCGGGCCCACCGGCAGGCGGGTCAGCAGCAGCATCAGGGCGGCCGTGTTCGAGTACTTGGCCACCTCCTCGATGGCGACGGTCAGACCGAGGATTCCCGCCCCCGAGCCGCCGAGCTCGACAGGCAGGCACAAGCCCAACAGATCCGCATCGCGGAACGCCTCGAAGATATCCACCGGATATTCGCCGGTGGTGTCGATCTCCCGGGCACGCGGTTTGATCCTGTCCTGGGCCAACCGGCGGACGCTCCGTTGGAGGTCGGCAAGCTCGGGCGGGAGGTCGAAGTCCACGGTCGATGAGACTACCCGAGGACGTGGATGTCCCGGCACGTCGGGCGGCCGCACGACGTCGAGCTGCGGCCCCCTCGGGTGAGCTGCGGGATCCTCGGGTGAGCTGCGGCCCACTCGGATGAGCTGCGGTATGAGGTCATATCCGGGATGTGTCGCTGCGGCCCGGGGGAGTGGTCACGAAAGAGCGAGCGCACCGGGACTTCCGGTGCCGGGCGGGATCATCGGCGTAGGCTCTCGTCCCATGACTCCCCCGGGTCTCCGACCACCTCCTCCTGCCGGTACATCTGCACTCCCTCCGGGCACCTACGACGGCGCGGTCGTCATCGTCACGGGTGGTGGTACCGGCCTGGGAAAGTCGATCGCCACCGAGTTCGCCCGCCTGGGCGCGTCAGTCGGCATCCTCAGCCGCGGCGAGGAGCACCGCAACTCCGGAGTGGCCGCTGTCGAAGAGGCAGGAGGGCGCGCTGTTGCCGCCCCGTGCGACATTCGCGAACCCGAATCCATCGCCTCCGCGTTCGACGCGGTCGAGTCGGCCTTCGGGCCGATCGACGTACTGGTCAACAACGCCGCCGGCAATTTTCCGGTGCCGGCCGAGGACATGAGCCCGAACGCCTGGCGCACCGTGGTCGACATCGTGCTCAACGGCACCTTCTACTGCTGTCGGGACTTGGCCAGGCGCCTCATCCCCGTCGGGCGGGACGGAGCCATCGTCAACGTGGGGGCGTCCTACGCCTGGACAGGCGGACCCGGGTTCGCCCACTCCGCGGCGGCCAAGGCGGGCGTCAAGAACCTCACCGAAACCCTGGCCGTCGAGTGGGGCCCCTACGGCATACGGGTCAACGGACTGGTCCCCGGTCTGATGCCTCATGAGGACGAGACGGCGGCCATCGCCGCCGTGCCGGGGAAGTACGAAGGCCAGGATTCGCGGGTACCGGCGGGCAGGGTGGGCTTCCCCCGCGAACTGGCCTGGGCAGCCACCTACCTCTGCTCCCCCTTCGCCACCTACATCAGCGGCCACTCGTTGGTGGTCGACGGAGCCAACTGGCAGCGCCGTCATACCGTGCAGCCACCCTTCACCCCGATCAGAGAGCAGCTCGACCGACCACCGTTCGGCGGGCAGTCTCCCCGGACCCGTCCTCCCGACCCCTCGGGCACGGGTGAACCCGAGAGAGGAGCCAATCCATGAGCGGCTTGAGCGAAGAGGACCGTGACCTGGTCCGTCTGGAGGTGGACGGCGACATAGCCGTGATCACCAACAACCGGCCCGAGAGGCACAATGCCATGAGTGACGAGATGGACCGGCGCCTGTGGGAGGTCCTGGCCGAGGTGCATGCAATGGGTGCCCTGCGGGCCATCGTGTGGCGGGGTGAGGGCCGCTCCTTCTCGTCGGGCCGGGACACCACCCAACTGGGCCTTCGCGTCGAGGACATCTCCGATTTGGAGTTCATCGAGCGTGGACACCGGCCAACCCAGATGTTCCTGACCATGCCGTGCCCGATCATCTGTGCCCTCAAGGGTTGGGTGATCGGAGGTGCGTTCGAGCGGGCCATGCTCTGCGACATCAGGGTCGCCGCCCTCGGGACCCGGATGATGCTTCCCGAAGTGGCCCATGGCGTCATCCCGGACTCGGGCGGTGTGGCCCGCCTGTTCCAGATGGCGGGCCACGGGCTGGCCGCCGACCTCGCCCTCACCGGACGGGTGTTCACCGCCGAGGAGGCCTTGACCCATGGCGTGGTGAGCCGACTGGTGGCCGATGAAGCCGAGCTCGACGCCGTCACGATGGAGATGGCCCGCAAGATCGCCCAGGCTCCCGCTTTCACCGTCAAGATGGCGCGGCGCACGCTGTTCGGCCTGGGCGCCCCTGAGGTACAACGTTCCATTGCCGAGGAGGCGGTGGCGCAGTCATTGGTGTTCGCCTCGGATGACTACGCCGAGATGAAGGCGGCGCGGGCCGAAGACCGCGACCCGGTGTACCGCAAGCGCTGACCGACCGTGTTCCGGCCCGAACGGCGTCGAAGATGGCGAGGAGACGACTGCGAATGTCAGAACCGCCACTGCGAGTGGGCGATCGTGCCGACCACCGCCCACCTGAGCTATACATGGATCGCGGCTCGGTTTTCTCTGCCCTGGTCGTGCACCTTCCCCGACAGGAGCAACGCGTCCGACTTGTCTGGGGCCACCGTCAACGTACCGAGCGTTGCCGGTGACTCAGACAGCTCCGAACACCATGGGCGCCGAGCGAACTCCGGCGATGACCGGGGAGGCGGACCGAATCACGGGCCCGGCCGGTTCCACCGATTCGAACCGGGAGAGCAGCTCCTCGAGCAGTACGCGACCCTCTAGTCGGGCCAGCACCGCCCCGATGCAGAAGTGCGGGCCGAAGCCGAAAGCCACGTGCGGGTTCGGGTCCCTTGCCGAATCGAACCGGTCGGCAGTAGGCCCGAACACCGATTCGTCGCGATTTGCCGAGGCGTACAGCATCAGCACCGGTTCCCCGGGCCCGAGCTGACGACCGCCCAGTTCGGTCGGCCGGGTCGTCGTGCGCATGAACGACACGACCGGTGTCGTCCACCGGAGCATCTCCTCAACGGCAATGGACAGCGCGCGCGGGGTCGATGCGCGTGACCGGAGAGCAGACCACTGGCCCGGCTCGCCGGCGAAACCGAGCAAGCCGCCGGACATCATGTTCCGGGTGGTCTCGTTACCTGCCACCAGGAGCTGCACCAGGAACATCCCGAGCTCGGCATCGGTCAGGCGGTCCCCGTCGATCTCCGCCGCTCCGAGCTCGGAGATGATCCCCTCACCGGGATGGGCCCGGCGATCGGCTGCCGCCGCCAGCAAGTAGGTCACCATCTCCGCGCTGAGGGCTTGGCGCTCCTCCTCGGGCCAGTCTGTTGCACCCGGGATGACCGCTTCGGACCACCGGAAGAACTGAGGCCACTCGTCTTCGGGCATTCCCATCAGATCGCTGATCACCTGGAGCGGAAGGGGCACGGCCACCTCCGACACGATGTCGATCGGCTCGCCCGGTTCGATTGCGGCGACAAGGGCCCGGGTGCGTGCCCGCACACTCTTCTCCAATGCCCGGATGAAGGAGGGTCGGAAACCGGGCTGGACCAGACCGCGGTAGCGGGTGTGGTCCGGAGGATCGGTGTGCATCATGGTCGGCGGAGTGGCGTACTCGGCTCCGATCTCGAACACCATGATCCCCTTGGCCGAGCAGAAGGTGTCCGGGTCCCGGGAGACTGCGATGACGTCAGCGTGACGGCTGACCACCCACAGGCCGAGCGAGTCGTTGCGGGCCACCGGGGCTTCGGCCCTGAGCCGTGCATACAGCGGGAACGGATCACCGGCGTAGAACTCGGGGTCCAAAAGGGGGGCGGTCAGGTCCTCGTGATCTACCGCCTGATCGCTGCTCATTGCCGGCTGCGCCGGTTCACGTGAGGACGGCACCGCTGAACGATGCCGGAGCCTTGAGCACCATCGACCTCAACAGTCGTCACCGCAGGTCCCCTTCCCGTCTGCTCCGCCGGCCCGTGGCCGGGGCCAGGAGGTCGCGAGGTCACGCCACCTGACGGGATCAGTCTGCCGGAGCCCGGACCCGGGTGCCATTCACACCGGCCGGGATGCCGCTTCCCGGGGCACCGGTGGAGGTATCTTGCAGTGGGCAGTCGAGGACATGGGTCGACGGGGGGAAGTTAGGAGAAGGTGATGTTTGCGCTCGACCACACCGATGGTGGGAACGATTCACCGGGTCGACCCCGCCGCCGACCCCTTCCGGTATGGAGTGCCGCCTTCACCGGGCTCCTGGTCGTGGCCTTCCTGGCCGCAGGTTGTTCGAGCAGCTCTTCGACAGCCACGACCACGACCACTGCCTCGGGCAGCTCGTCGACGACACCGCGAATGTCGGCGGCCGCCATCCGCACCCTCCAGGCAGGCCTGGCCAAGGTGGGGTGCTACTCCGGGAAGATCGACGGGGTGAGCGGTCCGCTGACCACAACGGCGATCAAGGCATTCCAGACCGCGTCGGGGCTACCGGTCGACGGGGTCTACGGCTCGATGACCAAGACGAAGCTGCTGGCCGCGGAGAACGCGGGCACCCATGTGTGTACGACGTCCCCCTCAACGACCACGACTTCGTCTGTTCCGGCCACCACGACCACGACAGCCGCCTTCGCCGGAGTTCCCGCGTCCGCCGTGGCCGCGATCACGGCGTTCGAGACCGCCCACGGTCCCGGTGTCGGAACTTGGCAGATCAGCTCAGCCAAGCTCTCCAGCGCCGATCCCTCCTACGTCTACTTCCAGATCGGCCCGGCGCCTGGACACCAGAGCACCGTGCAGGGCGGTTACGGATTCGTCCACACGGAGGGGGGGACGTGGAGCGTGGTCGGCTTTGGAACGTCGGAGGTGGGTTGCCCTCCGAACAATTCACAGAACGGGCTCGTCCCGACAGCCGTGCTGGCAGAATTCGGGGTCAGCTGTCCCTCTTCTGGTTGATCGCCGCGAGCCCGCTCTTGGCCCGGTGGTGATGCCTCTTTCGATCTGACGGTCAGTAGTATCCGGTGCGTGATCCGAGCGAGGCAACCGGCGATGCAACCCAGATGGTTCGAGAACGCCGACGGTGACGCACGAGCCCTCTGAGCACCGACGCCGGCTGGGTCATGCCATCGTCATCGTCGGCGGCCTCGTCGTGGTCGTCCTCATCGCGCTCGGAGTCCGGACTTTCGGCGGCGAGGTGAAGCAACTGGCGAACGACGTCGTCCACCTGGGCACGCCGTCAACGAACGGCACACCCCTCGATCCCTCGGCGTTCGCCTCCGGGGCATGCATGTCATTCCCGCCCACCAGCGGGAACAACGGGAAGACTGTCTTCCTCGATGCCGGTCACGGCGGGCTCGATCCCGGCGGAGTGGGAACCACCGAGTCGGGGCAGACGGTCTACGAATCCACCGTCAACCTGGCTATTGAGCTGGACGCAATGGCAATCCTTCGGGCCGAGGGCTACCGCGTCGTCGTCTCACGGACGGCAGACACGACGGTGCTCAAATTGGGCCCGGCGGACACGGACGGCCAGCTTCTCTCGCTTCAAGGCTCCCATGATGACGTGGTGGCGAGAGATCAATGTGCCAACCTGGCCAAGGCTGATGCCCTGATCGGCATCTACATGGACGCCGGTGGAATCGACCAAGCCGGAAGTGTGACGCTCTACGACACCGACCGAACGTTCTCGCAGGAGAACACGACGCTGGCCGGACTGCTGCAGACGGACGTCCTGGCGGCCATGAACGCGCAGGGTTGGCAGATCCCGAATGACGGCTCACTCCCCGACAGCGGATTCGGGTCTTCGGCCGGTGATCCGGCATCCGGTGGCCTGGCCGCCGAGGCCGCTGCGTACAACCACCTCCTTCTCATCGGCCCCGCCATGTCAGGCTACTTTTCCACTCCGAGCCAGATGCCGGGAGCAGTCATCGAACCGCTGTACCTCACCGATCCGTTCGAAGGATCGATTGCCGTCAACCCGGCGGACCAGGAGATCATCGCCACAGGAATCGCCTCCGCCGTCGAACGATTTCTGATGCCGACCACCGGATCAGTCCAGCCTTCGGCAACCGCGCCGGCATAGCCCCTCCTACTTCGGCCGGAAATGGACGAACACCCTGCCGAAGTTGTGAGAGTCCTTTTCGACACGGTCGTAGAGCGCTTTGATATCCTTCCGGTCGAGGAAGCGCAAGACTCGTTTCTTCAGTTGCCCACTCCCCTTGCCGGGAATGATCTCCACCAGTCGGACCTTTTTTTCGACGGCCTCGTCGATGACGGCGCGGAGCGCCCGATCGATGTCCTCCCCCCGGTTGTAGACATCGTGCAGATCGAGCTTGAGCTTCATAGGAGGTGGTCTACTCCGATCGGGTCCCGGATTCACGCCGGGGCCTCCCCAATGGGCGGCGGAGCTCTATCCGGCGCAGTCCCACATGAGCGGATCCGTTGCGGGTGCAAGGCGACGCCGCTAGCGTTCCGAGCCGTGACCTCCAACGTGTGGGTGTCGGCGTAGGTGCCATACGGCGTGATCGTGGTCGGCACAGACGGCTCGGAACGGGCCGAGGCCGCCGTCGTTGAGGCGCTGGGCCTGGCCAAGGCGGCCGGAGCCACCCTCCACGCCGTTCAGGTCGTACATCCGGCCGTGGAAGGAGGGCAGGTGAGCTCGAGCGCCTGGCAACAGGCCATCGATGGAGTGCGGAGCGACGTCGACAGCATCAGGGCAAGGTTGACCGCCGAGGCGGGACGGCACGGCGTGGCCATCGAGTTCCACACCCCCGGTGGCACCGATATCGCCGACGCCTTGCTGAACACGGCCGACAAGGTCGGTGCCGATCTCATCGTGGTCGGCAATCGGGGCATGAGCGGGATATCCCGCTTCGTGCTCGGAAGCATCCCCAACAAATTGGCCCATCGCTGTCGCTGCAGCCTGCTGATCGCCAACACCGACGCCACCTGACACGATCCCCGGCCCTTCGATCGGGGGCGCCGGAGCGGACCTCCGCCACGCCGTGCAGTCAAGGCGCCCCGAGCGCCAGTTGATTGGACCGGGCCACGTTCGCATACCAGGACGCGCTCGGCTTGGCCCTACGCTCGAACGTTCTCCGATCGACCGCGTGGAGCCCCAGCTTGGGACCGAAACCCATGTTCCACTCGAAGTTGTCAAGCAGACTCCATACGAAGAACCCCCTGATATCGATTCCATCGCCGATGCAGACGTGCACATCGCGTAGCGCTCGATCGATATAGGTGATGCGCTCCGCGTCGTCCTCGGTGGCAATCCCGCTCTCAGTGATCAGCACCGGAAGGCCGGTGAATTCTGCGGTACGCCGCACACAGTGTGCGACAGCCTGCGGCCAGTTCTCCGTTCCCATCTGCGTCTGCTGGACAGACGGGTCGTCCGGTGCCAGGCCCTCGGGCCCGAAATGCATACGGGTGTAGGCCTGGACGCCGACAAAATCATCGCCTTCTGCAGCCCGCAAGAAGGTGTTCTCGAGGATCTCCTCTGCCATGTCCCGCGTGACCTCGCCACCTTCGTCGGCCACGATCTCGGCCATCGACAGCGTGAGGCCAATCGGGAAGTCTCCCGGTCCCGACCGGAGCACCTCGACGGACAGCCGGTGGGCGCGGACCATCGAATCGTTGACGGCGAGGTGCCGCGTCAAATCGTCCTTCACGCCCGGCGGGTACTCCCCGACCGTGTAACCCATCGCCCCCACGACGTTGGGCTCGTTGATCGTGCATGCCCACCCGATCAGGTCCCCGAGGTGCGCTCCGGCACGCTCCACATACCGGGCAAACCGATCAGGGGCGTCCAGTGCCTCGAAGCCGCCTCGCCGGGCGAGCCAGATCGGATTCGTAAAGTGGTGGAAGGTGACCACCGGGACGATTCCCCGTTCGTGACAACCCGCGCACATGCGCCGATAGTGGTCCAGTGCCGCCAACGAGAACTCGCCCTCGGCCGGTTCGATGCGGCTCCATTCCAACGAGAACCGATAGGCGCCCAGTCCCATTCCGGAGACAAGGTCGAGGTCCTCCGGCCACCGATGGTACGAATCACAGGCATCCCCGCTCGATTCGATACACCCCGAACCCTCCGTGTGCTCGAACTCCCACCAATCGTTGTTCGTACTTCCGCCCTCGATCTGATGGGAGGAACCGGCCGCCCCCCACAAGAACCGGTCAGGGAATTCGAGCGTTCCGTTCGTGGCTGCTTCCATAGCTGCTCACCATACCGAGCACCCACCCTGCCGACCACCCACACACTCCGCCGGGCCCGATCCGCCCGTCCCGTCCATCTACAGTTGGTGCAGGCCCATCGGGAGGACATCGACATGCTGCTCAAAGGAATCAACCACGTCGCCGTTATTACCAACGATGCCGTCCGGTTGGGTGCGTTCTACCAGGAGGTCTTCGAGGCCGAGATCCTACGAGACGGTCCAGAGCTCCCGGGTGGACACGGACCTCGGCTCTCCATCATCAAGGTCGGCGACTGGGCCGAGCTCAACGTGTTCCAGATCGAGGGCAACTCGGAGGCAGATCGGCAGACTCCGATGTTCGGGCGCGGGCGCCTCGACCACCTGGCGGTCCAGGCCGCGTCGCTCGAGGCCTTCGAGACCATTCGTGAGCGCCTGATGTCCCGGCAGGCGGCGGACGACTTCGTCACCGATTTCGGGCCCATGCTCAGCATCTTCTTCCGGGATCCGGACGGGCTCGAGTGTGAGGTCTGCGTCGAGAACCCGGACGCGGAGGCGGGCGTTCATCATCCGCCCGGAACCCAGGCAGCCCGGTACTCCTGATCATGGAGCCGGATTCGAAACCTGGCATGCGGCACAGCGCCGGACGGGACGTCATCGTCGTGGTGCTGGTCCTCACGACGGTGACACTCTCCTGGGCTTCGGTTCGAGCCCCGGCAGATGCGACGACGAGGCAGGCCCACGCCGCGGGAGCTGGCCCACCTCCTGATTCGGTCGCGCCCTTCGGTGACGTGTCGCCGGGCATGAACTCGCTGACCGGCCTCACGGCCCCTGTGGTGGGCATGGCTCCCGATCAGAAGCGGGCCGGGTATTGGCTCGTGGCCTCGGACGGGGGGATCTTCAGTTACGGGGATGCCCAGTTCTACGGCTCCACCGGATCGCTCACCCTCAACCGGCCGGTGGTGGGCATGGCGGCCACCCCCGACGGCAAGGGCTATTGGCTGGTGGCCTCGGACGGGGGGATCTTCAGTTACGGGGATGCCCAGTTCTACGGCTCCACCGGATCGCTCACCCTCAACCGGCCGGTGGTGGGCATGGCGGCCGCTCCCCATGGCCAGGGCTATTGGCTGGTGGCCTCGGACGGGGGGATCTTCAGTTTCGGGGATGCACCCTTCTACGGATCGGAGGGTGGCACACAGCTCAGCGCCCCCGTCGTGGGCATGGCGGCGGCACCGACAGGCAACGGCTATTGGCTGGTTCTCGGATCTCCGTTGGCTCTGGCCGGGAAGATCGTCGGGATCGACCCGGGACACAACGGCCTGAACTACACCGCCCCCCAGGTCATCGGTCAACCGGTGTGGAACGGCCAGGAGGACGAGTCCTGTGACACGACCGGAACCGAAACAGCCAGCGGCTACACGGAAGCGCAATACAATTTCAATGTTGCCACCTATCTGCAGGCCGACCTCGATGCAGAGGGTGCCCAGGTGGTCATGACCCGGCCGGACAACGATGGGATCGGGCCGTGTGTCACCACCCGTGCGGAAATCATCAACAACGCCCACGCCGATGTGGCTGTCGACATCCATGCTGACGGCGGGCCTGTGGGTGGGCGGGGCTTTGCCGTCCTCGAACCGGTGGCCGACGGACCCAACGATGCCGTGATCGATTCGTCGGCGTCCTTCGCCTCCATCCTGCGGGACACGTTCCAGACCGACACGGGCATGCCCGTCAGCACCTACGACGGTGTCGATGGGCTGCAACCCCGGAACAACCTGGCCGGACTCAATCTGACCACGGTTCCCAAGGTTCTCATCGAGTGCGGCAACATGCAGAATCCGACCGACGCTGCCATTCTGGAGACGACCGCGTTCCAGCAATCGGCTGCTGCAGCCATGGCTCAGGCCATCACCGTCTACCTGACCGGATCCGGCACCTGACCCACGGCCGGGCGCCGGCGCCGGCAGCAGCCGGAATCCTGCTGGGTCCAGATTTCTTATCCCAAGGTGAAGGTGACTACCTAGAAGTGCCCCCTACCAGGCATGTCTGCCACGCCTATGGAGCGGATCTGAATTATCTTTCATCCACCATTACCAACTTCTGAAGAACAACAGGGGCACAGAAAGGGTGCAGAGGGAATTCTCGCAAAGCGCCATTGGCGGCTCAAACCGATGGCTCCTAACATCTGACCCTCTATTAGGAGGCGCTCATGCGTATTGGCAAGGTCGGGTGGGTGATGGGCGTGGTAGCGCTCACTGTATCGGCCATGATCGGTATACCGGCTTCGGCAGGAGCGACCGCCAAAACGGATGCGAAGGCATCGTTCGGGCCGGCTGCCATCAGGCCATCAGCGGTGACCGACTCCGATTGGACGACCTTTGGTCAGAATTCCCTGCGAACCGGCGTCGACCCGTCTGGGAACTCCTTCTCACCAGCTACTCCGGCTTGGCAGTCCCCCACCCTCGACGGCGGCCTGTTTGGTCAGGCCCTCGTCTATGCCGGAAGGGTCTATGCCGCCACCGAAAACGACACGGTCTACGCCTTAGCCGCGAACACAGGCGCAATCCTGTGGTCGAACCACCTGGCCACCCCTGTTCCGTCATCGGCACTTCTTTGTGGTGACATCACCCCCACCCTCGGCATCACCTCGACACCGGTGATCGACCCGGCTCGCTCTGAGATATTCGTCGTGGCTGACGAGGCGGCACCGAATGTTGCCGCTCATCACCTGATCGGTTTGAACCTCTACACGGGCGCCGTGCTCCTTGACGAGGTGATCGATCCTCCCGGCTCCATCCCGGCGAACCAACTGCAACGGGCCTCCCTGGCTCTCGACGACGGCAGCGTCATCATCGGCCTGGGGGGCAATTCCAATGACTGTGGCTACTATCACGGGCTGGTGATCTCAGCCCCTGAGGACGGAGCTCCGCCGACGGCGTTCGTGGTGGCGAACCTGCCGGGTGACAAACAGGGTGCCGTCTGGATGGGTGGGGCGGCACCGGACATCGATGCACAAGGCAATATCTGGGTCTCTACCGGAAACAGCTACTCCTACAGGTCAAGCGATCCGTACGACGACAGCGACGCCGTGCTCAAACTGAGCCCTTCCCTGAAGGTGCTCGATTTCTTCGCCCCCTCGGACTGGTACCAGGACAACGATGGCGACTTGGACCTGGGATCGACCGTTCCGGCGCTCCTGGCCAACGGGACCGTCTTCATGGTGGGCAAGTCCAGGACCGCCTACATACTGAACCAGTCTCACCTGGGAGGAATCGGTGGGCAGCTGCATTCGACCCCCGTCTTCTGTGACGCGGCCGCCGACGGCGCGTCCGCCAACCTCAACGGAACACTGTTCGTGCCCTGCAACGACGGTCTGCGGGCGGTGCGGCCCACGACAGCATCGGCTCCGACGGCCCTTTGGAAAACCTCATCCGGTGCCGATGGCTCTGCCATCATCGCCGGGGGGCTGGTGTGGTCAATCGCCAGCGGCATGGCGGGCACCGAGGGCGAGATGTACGCCCTCAACCCGGCCACGGGTGCGGTGGAACAGCGGTTCGACGTTTGCTGTACGCAGTCCGACTTCGCCTCACCGTCGGCCGCAGACGGACTTATTCTGGCTCCGTCGAACAACAACGTGCACGCCTTCATGGGCCCAGGGGGACTACCGGGTCCGCCCTCGCCACCGCCCACCCCGGCGTACGACCTGGTGGCCAGTGATGGCGGTCTCTTCGCCTTCGGTGGGGCCGGCTTCTTTGGCTCGACGGGCTCACTGGCCCTGAACCAACCGGTCGTGGGCATGGCCGCTGCCCGGGACTCCAAGGGCTACTGGCTGGTGGCCAGCGACGGCGGAGTCTTTGCCTTCGGTGACGCCGGTTTCTACGGCTCGACCGGCAATATCCAGCTCAACAAACCGATCGTGGGCATGGCCGCCACCCCGGATGGCAAGGGCTACTGGCTGGTGGCATCGGACGGAGGAGTCTTCTCGTTCGGTGACGCCAATTTCTACGGATCCACGGGATCACTCGTCTTGAATCAGCACGTCGTGGGCATGGCCGCCACCCCGGATGGCAAGGGCTACTGGCTGGTGGCCAGCGACGGCGGAGTCTTTGCCTTCGGTGACGCCAATTTCTACGGGTCCATGGCGTCGGCGCCCCTGAACAAACCCATCGTGGGCATGGCCGCCACCCTTTCGAACTCGTAGCCGATTCAGCCTGAACGAGCCGGTATGGGAATAGAGATTGACTGGCGAGTTCCCGTTCGGAGGGTAGTTGCATCGTGCCCACAGGCCGGTGGGGGCGAGGTGTCAAGCATGAAATGGATCAGTGGGACACCAATTCCATGAATTGCGTCAAGTGGCACCTGATCTGGTTACCCGCTGGGTCGGCGATCGACTGGAGCGATCAGCTGGGGAGCGTCAACCCGGGAGCGCTGACGGCCACAATCGGTTCGTTCAGGTGGATACCACCGGTCGAGCCGTAGAAGTCGGCGTCGCCGAAGGAGAAGACACCCCCGTCGGCGGCCACCAGCCAGTAGCCGAGGGAATCCGGCGTGGCCACAGCGGCCACGATCGGCTGGACCAAGGGAAGGGAAGCGGCAGAACCGTAGAAGGCGGCGTCCCCGAAGGAGAACACCCCGCCGTCCGAGCTCACCAGCCAGTAGCCCCGACCGTCGACGGTGGGGATCATCGCCACGATCGGCTTGTTCAAAGCGATCTGGCCGGTCGAGCCGTAGAAGGTGGCGTCGCCGAAGGAGAAGATGCCACCGTCGGAGGCGACCTCCCAGTAGCCCTTGCCGTCGGGAGTGGCCGCCATTCCGACGATCGGCTTGTTCAATCTGAGACCACCGGTCGAGCCGTAGAATTGGGCATTTCCGGCGGAAAACACGCCTCCATCACTGGCCACCAGCCAATAGCCGGCCTCGTCGGGGTCCGCGGCCACGCCCACGATCGGTTCGTTCAAGTGGAGGCCCGCGGCCGAGCCGAAGAACGACGCATCTCCGAACGAGAACACTCCTCCGTCGCTGGAATCCATCCAGTACCCGTCCCCATCTGATGTGGGTGCCGCTCCGATCACCGGCTCGCTGAGACGGAGACCGGCCGCTGAGCCGAAGTAGCTTGCGTCACCGAAGTCGAAGACTCCCCCGTCGGACGCATACAGGCGATAGCCGGCGCCCAGCTGAATGCTGTCGGTAACCACTCCGACTGAGCTGGGATGACCGGCGGAGGTCCCGACCACGAAGACATCGATCAGGTCGCCGGCGGCGAGCACGCTGTGCTGCACTGCCAGTACCTGGCTCGCCGGAGCACCCGCCTCGGTCACCGCGATCGTAACTGGACCGGCGCCAACGAGTGCCGACGCGCTCTCAGGCGAGGAGGGATCGTCAGCCAGGTCGGCAGCCACCATCGTCCCGTTGAGGTAGATGGCGACCGGTGGCGCATCGGCGGCGTTCCGAAAGACGAGCTGAGACTGGCCGAAGGGAGGGACCGACCTATCGTTGCCGAACCCCGTGACGGTGGGGACCCCTCCGGGCGCCAGGTAGATCACCGCTGAGAGACGCTGGCCGGTCGGTACCAGGACACTTCCTGAGGCGACTGTTCCTGATCCGTTCGTCGCCGTGATGGTATGGGCCCCCGACGAGATCAAGCCGTAGTTGATCTCGTCGTCGGTGAGGACGACCGGAGCCGCACCGTCGACGGACACCGACAGCGGAGCCGACGAGATCTCCTGGAAGATGGTCAGGTAGCCGGTCCCACCGGCAGAGGCCAGGTGCGAGATCGGCTGGTCGATTCCGGCTGCGTACCCCAGCGGTGCCGGAGGCGTTGCCCGACCATCGGGGACCGCGGATCGGAGAGCACTGTCCGACCCGGACCGGGCACGGATCGGCGAACCTGCGGCTCGACCGGAAGACGCAACGCTGACGACCACGGCGATCAACACGACCGGGGCCACCAGTCGCCCGAAGGACCCCACCCACCCGGACCGACCGAGCCGCCGGGGGGCCGATTGCCGGTCTGATCGGGCCCCGGTCGGCAGGTTGGCCGCCCCACTCGGGTTCGGGCGCTGTCCCGCGGTCATACGGTCCTCACGAATGCCGATCTCTCGGCGCCGCCAATCCGGCACATCCCCTCCCAATTCCGACCATCGGGAACCGCTCCGCAAGTGAACGGTCATCAGCATGCACCGCCGAGCCCACGTTGGCCAATTCGGACCGTGGCCGGTGTGGTCGCTCAGCCGTTCCGCGCCGTCACCGCGTCGGGACATCAGGTGCGATGTTGGGTAACGTCCGGACCATGGATTCGGGACACAGGATTCGAGATACGGAAACCGACCGGAATGATCCCGAAGGCCCTCTGAGACGCCCGACGCAGGCGAGGTGACCGGACCGGAGTGCGGAGAACCCGGACAAGCGCACGCGGGCAAGACGATGTATCGCACGATCGGCGGACGGCGGATGAGGTCGGGGCTCATGGTGATGGGATTGGCGCTGGCACTGACGGCAGCGACGAGCGGATGCACGACGACGCAACCGCGTTCGTCCGCCACGCCACCCGGGCACACGGTCGGCCCCATCGCGCTCGGGGTCAATATCGCCGCATGGGACGACATCTACGGGGTAACCGGTGCGAACGCCATCACCAGGCTCCTCGAAGCGGCCGGTCTGCGACTCATCCGCTACCCGGGGGGCAGTTGGGCTGACCAATACGATTGGAGCAGCGATACCGATACGGCCGGATGCGCCTTCGAAGTGATCAGCAGTTGCATCACGTACGACCCGCTCACCTTCGACGCCCTCTCGAAGAACGCCAGGGCTGCCGGAGCGTCCACATTCGTCACCGTCAATTACGGGTCGGCCCTCCCGGCGGAGGCGGCCGACTGGGTCGCCTCCGTGAAAGCGATGGGCAAGAGCCACGCCGTGGCTCTCTGGGAGGTGGGGAACGAGACGTACAGCTGCTATGAAACCAATGAGCACCTGGCCGGCAGTCCTACCTACGTGAAGGGATACGTCCCCGACGGCCCGGTTTGCCCGGCCACGTCGGTGCTGGCCAAGTCGTACGCGGTCAATGCGATGCCGTACCTGAACGCCATCAAGAGCGTCGACCCCGCGGCGCGCATCGGGGTGCCGTGGGCGTTTTCCGGAGACGAGGCGAGAGGGGCGGGGGTGGCCGATGCTGCCGCCTGGGACAGCACGGTGCTCGGTGCTCTCGGCGGGCACATCGCTTTCGTGGACGCCCACTGGTACCCCTTCGACACGACCACCGGGCTCACCGATCAGCAGATTCTGAGCTCCATCGGCAGGATCCCTTCGGCGGCGGCACGGATGCGCACGGCGCTCCATCGATACGCTCCTGGCGCGAAATTCGTCGTCGGAGAGACGAACATCTCGGAACGCCTGGTTCCTCTTGACTTTGAACCCGTCTCCGCTCTCTTTGCCGCTGCCACCTCCCTCGAGTGGCTCGTGCAAGGTGCGGGGAGCGTCGACTGGTGGGATCTGAATAATTTCGGAAGCCCATCCACCGGCGATTTCGGATTGGTTTCGTCCGGAGGCCAGGAGGCGCAACCGGCCGGCAGTGCCCTCCCCCCGTACTACGGGGAGGAGTTGGCTTCGCGACTGACAGCCACCGGTAGCCGTCTCCGGTCGATCGCCACCGGGACGTCCACCCTGCTCGGCTTCGAGTCCACCTTGGGCAACGGGAGACGGGTCCTGTTGGTGAACACCAGTCCAGACGCCCCATCGTCCGTCACTCCGCGCTGGTTCGGGAGCCGATCAGACGTGCAGGTCGAGACCTACAGCGCGGCCACGGCAAGCACGCTCGATCCGGTCACCAGCGCAACGGAACCGTCGGAGCTTTCAGTCGCCCTCCCTGCCTTGTCGATCGTTGTCCTCTCCGGGTCCTCACGGCCCTGAGGACAGCCGGTCGGACCGGCCTGTCCCGGCGAAACCGCCTGAGGCCGCGCCCACTTCGGACCGAGAGTGCTCCAAGGATCACGTAGCGCGTTGACTTTCACGATTGTTGCTTCGGTGGGCTACGTTTCGGGGCACCAGTTGGTGGCGTGGCCGGCAAGCAAGCGGGAAACCGAGTGGAGCCCGAGGCACGAATGGGCAGCCGGAGCGCCTCTGATTTGGGAAGTGTGGTTGCCCGTTCTCCTCTGCTGCCGCAGCGCGAAGGGCTTGAGCTGATGGAGTCACCACGGCTATGCCGACAGCACTGATCATAGGTTCGGGACCTGGGGCCGCTGGCACCGCACTGGCTCTGACCGCCGACCCTGCCCACGAGGTCACGGTCATCGACCTGGGCGGTACCCTCGAAGCCGACCTCTCGCTGGCGCGATCCAAGATCGCATCCATCGAAGAGGCGTCGTGGTCACCGTCCGATGTCGGCCGCATCAACCAGCAACCGTCCCCAGTCGAAATCGGGGCCATTCCTCAGAAGCAGGCCTTCGGCTCCGATTTCCCGTTCCGTGACGTCGGCCAATTGGATGGCATCGAAGCGGTGGGGCCTACAAACCCTTCAGTGGTGTCAGGTGCGTACGGAGGGTTCTCGAATGTGTGGGGCGCCCAGATCATGCCGTTCAGCAGGGCCACGTTCGACCGGTGGCCGTTGACGCTGGAGGACATGGAGTCCCACTACCGGAGTGCGTTGAGCGAGATGACGCTGGCGGGCGCCGAAGACGATCTCTCCGAAGTGTTCCCTCTCATGGTGGAGGCCGGACAATTGCCCCCGCTGGCCGACCGGAGTGAACGGGTGCTCGACCGTTACCAGGCTCGACGTGCGTTCGTCCGATCCCATGCCATCACCGTCGGGCGGGCCCGGCTGGCCTTCCGATCCGGCGACTGCACGTGCTGCGGCCTGTGCATGACCGGCTGCCCCTACCAGCTCATCTATTCGAGCTCGCACACCTTCGACCGCCTTCGGTCGGAGGGACGAATCGCCTATCGACCGAATCTGCTCGCCACCCGGCTCGAAGAGCGCGACGGCTCACCCTCCGTGCGGGTCCAGGACACGAACACCGGCGCGCGGCAGCGATTTTCCGCTGATCGGATCTTCGTGGCCTGCGGTGGGATCGGCACTGCACGGTTGGTCCTCGGGTCCCTCGGGAAGTTCGACCGTACGACCAGGGTGCAGGAGTCGGTGCAGTTCGTGATGCCGACAATCTCACTGAGGCCTGTGCCCGACCCCCGCCAGGAGCGGAACTTCACGCTCAACCAGTTCAACCTCTTGTACGACCATACCGGAGAGGCGGTCGACCTCTGCCAGATCCATTTCTACGACTACAACCCGGCGTTCCTCTCATCCCTGCCGTCGTTCCTGAGCGGGCGTCGCGCCGAACCTGTCCTCGCCGGACTGCTCCGCCGGATCTCTGTCGGACTGGGATATATCCCGAGTTGGGGATCGCCTGAGGTGAGATTGACCACCCGTCGACCGCGCGATGACGAACAGCTGCCCACCCTCGAAATCGATCGGGAACAGATCGAAGGTTGGCCACCGATGCTTCGAGGCCTCGTGCGGTCGATGTCGAAGGTCGCCCCGGCCCTCGACCTCTGGCCGGTGGTACCGATGATCTCGGTCTCGGCTGCCGCCAAGAGCTATCACTTCGGCGGCACCTTCCCGCACGGCCGGGTGCGGTCAGAGCAGACCACGGATGTCCTGGGCCGCCTCGCAGCCTGGGACAACATCCACCTCGTCGATGGATCGGTGTTTCCCACCGTGCCTGCCACCACTTTCACCCTGACCGTCATGGCCAACGCCCACCGTATCGCCAGCGGAGTGCTCGAGATGCCGCGATGAGGTCTGAGGACCGACCGGGCACCGCCGCATCCGATGGACCGCCGGTTGTAGCCATCACCGGGGCCAACGGCTATCTGGGTTCGGTGCTGGCGGCCGCTTTCGAGTCGGCCGGATTCTTCGTCCGTCGGCTGGTGCGATCCCCGATACAGGGAAGCAGCGACCGCTTCTTCGACCTCGCGTCGCATGGACCGTCCGACGCTCTCACCGGCGCCGACGTCCTCGTCCATTGCGCGTACGACATGAAGCTCAACAAACGAGCCGACATCTGGCAGACGAACGTCTTCGGTTCGATCACCCTGTTCGACATGGCCGTTTCGAGTGGGGTCCGTCGAACGATCACGCTGTCGTCGATGTCGGCCTACTCGGGGACCCGTCAGCTCTACGGACGGGCGAAGCTCGACATAGAGACGTCGGCCCTGAGCCGGGGCATGGTCGTCGTCCGTCCGGGTTTGGTCTATGGGCCCGGTTGGGGCGGAATGGCCGGGACCCTTCGTCGGCTGGCCAAGCTTCCCGTGCTCCCTGATTTCGGGCGGAAGGCCCACCAGTTCACCGTCAGCGAACATGATTTTGCCGCTGCCGTGTTGGCCCTGGCCACCGCGGACCGGGTCCCGACCCACCCGGTGGGGATCGCGCATCCGGACCCGGTCAGCTTCAGGACGCTGCTGACCACCTTCGCCGACGGCGGGGACAAGGCACGACCGCGGTTCGTGCCCACGCCGTCCATGGCCGTCTATGGAGCACTGCGGACGGCCGAGCTCCTCGCGCTGAACCCGCCGGTGCGGGCGGACTCCCTCCTCGGCCTGATCCGGCCGGCGCCGAGCGTGCCGAATCTCGAGGTGTTGGACACCTTGGGCATCACCTTGCACGCTTTCCCGGCCGACCCTGTCGAGCTCGGCAATATCACTCGAAGTGCTTGATCGACCCCGGTGCGTACATTTCTCCCCCACAGAGCCGTGTTCCGGCGATGCTGCCGGGCACAGCTCCACCCTGTCGCCCCACTGTCCGGCACGAAGGGGGGGAACGCTTTTGCAAACCGCACTTGAACGGAATAGAAAGTGCAGTCGTAGGTGCTCCGGCCTGTGCCGGCGGAGCGGAGGAATATCACCGCCAATGCGGACCCATCCACGCCCAGCCATCCCCGAGCCGCCCGACTACTCGTGGATGGCCGCAGAATGCCCCGAGCGCAAGACGCGTTCGCGCCTGCCGTCGATCGCCAGCCCGGAACGAAGTCGCCCGCAATGACATCCGCCATCGATCCAATGGGCAAGAGCACAGATCCGCCCGGAGGTCCGTCCCTCTCACCCTCGCCGAGGCAGTCGACGCACCGCTCGGCCCATCCCCATGTCTTCATCGGCGAGCTCGACATCGTCGACGGTCTGACGAGCTTGTCCGGCAGTGATGCCGATGGGCGCCGCTGGACCGAGGGCCGGGTGCTTGTCCGATGCTTCACCGAGCCGATCGGGCTGCTCTATCTCGACATTCCAGCAGACGGCCTCTCCGTGCCCGCCCTGTCCGCCGCAGTCGAAGAGCAGCTCGGCGACCGTATCCGGTTGACACTCCACCAAGCCGGAGTTGAGATCGAAGGCGTGGTTCCGGCCGACGGCGTCATCTCCGCCACCGTGCCCCCCTACCTCGAGGCCCGCAACCAGGCCCTCCTTGCCGCTCCGGAAATCACCGTCGCCATCTGCACCCGCGACCGACCAGAGAAGCTCCGCAAGGCACTGCGCAGCCTCGAGAACCAGGAGTACCCGGCGATGCGGGTTCTGGTGGTGGACAACGCGCCCGCAGACACCGAATCCCGTCAGGTGGCTTCGGAACAGTCATCGCAGCTCGACCTCGACTACATCGTCGAGCCAACGCCCGGACTCTCGTGGGCACGGAACCGGGCGCTCGACCACACCACCACCGAGATCATCGCCTGGATCGACGACGACGAGACGGCTGACCGCTGGTGGGTGACCGAACTGGCCCGAGCTATGGTCGAACATCCAGAGGCCGGAGCCGTCTCCGGAATCATCCTTCCCGGTGAGATCGAATCATCGGCCCAGCTCTGGTTCGAAGAAGGCGGTGGTCACCACAAGGGGCGGGGTTTCGAACCCCAGATCTTCTCCCCCGCCACCCGTCGCTCCCAGAGCCCCTTGTATCCCCGCCCGCAGTTCGGCACCGGCGGCAACATGGCGTTCCGCCGCGATGCAATCGAGGCGATCGGCCGCTTCAACACCGCCCTCGGTGCCGGCACGGCGGCGAAGGGAGCCGAGGACACCGCCGCGTTCAGTGAGTACCTCTACGCGGGAGGAACGCTCGTCTACCACCCATCAGCGCTGGTCTGGCACAGTCACCGCAGTCGCATGGACGACCTGCGCGAGCTGAGACGGGGATACGGGCGGGGGATCACTGCGTTCTACCTTTCCTTCCTGCTCCGCCATCCCGAGGCAGTGTTCGAGCTCGCTCGCCTGTTTCCCAAAGCCATCGGCGACATCGCCCCCGACAGCGACGACCCCACCGACGCCCAGGGAGGTGGCGGCGTCGCTGATCGACGGACGATGCCAAACAAACCGACCGAGGCGACCCCCCAATTCACTCGCGAGCTGTATCGGGGCCTGCTGGAGGGGATGCCGATGTATCTGCTCGCCGCATGGCGCTCGCACCAGCTGGCAAAAAACAGGCCGTGACCACGGCAAAGAATCCGGTCCGGGTGAGCACCTTGCTCTATCACAGCTTCGCCAGCACCAGCACGAGTGCGTTCAAGGAGCTCACGGTGGACCCGGGTCTGTTCTCCGAGCACATGGCCGCGCTCCGAGAAGCCGGTTGCCGCTTCATACGGTTTCGAGACATTCCGGCTGTGGTCTCCGGCAGTACGACGCCCGACGGCTCGCCGCACCGGCCCGTCGTCGCCGTCACCATCGATGACGGATTCGCCGACATCACGACGGGAGCTCTGCCGGCCCTCCTCGAGCACCAGATACCGGCAACCCTGTTCGTGCCAACGGCGTACGTCGGCGCCACTGCGGCGTGGCTCCGGGACGAAGATGGTCACCGGGCGATGTGCGACTGGCGGTCCCTGTGCGATCTGGCTGCCTCGGGCTGGGAGATCGGTTCTCACGGCCACCGCCACATCGCCGCCGACCTGTCTGCTCCGGCGACCGTGACCGCCGACGCCCTGCGAAGCCGTACGCTTCTCGAGGAGCACCTCGGGATGCCCGTGACCAGCTTCGCCTACCCGTTCGGCTACTACAGCAAGCAGAGCCACATCGCGGTCCGGAACGCCGGTTTCAGTCAGGCTGGCATCGTGTCAGGACAGCACGATCGCTCCAACGACGATCGTTGGAGGATTCCAAGAGCGCAGATCGGACCCGGTCATACTCCGGAGGACCTGGCCATCCTCGTGCAACGGAGGGGTGGCGACGCCAAATGGCGTAACCGGGCCAAGCAACGGCTCTGGCTCTTCGGCCGACGCAGGTTCGCCTGGGGCCCTCCCGAGGCAGCCGGCGTCGGCGCGGCCGATGCGGCCGGTACTCCTGCCGCCGACGGCACCATCTGAGTTGCTCCAGCGAGCTGCCGACCTCCTGTGTCCGACTGTGGGGGAGCTCCAGCCCGATCGGTGCGCTGATCCACGAGCCGGGCTGCATCGCCGACAGTCTGGCGGGAGGCCTGATGTAGTCCCGTCCTCCGCGCCATGACGGCCGGCCCCGCCTGACTGGCAGTATCCTGGGCAGCGGGCCGGGGGCCCGAGGGCGGAGATTCGGCCCACCGGATCACGTCGTGACCAGGGCACTGTCGCCGAGTGGGAGGGGGAGTCGTTGGCAAGCACCGCCGGCAGTGCGTGGGTCGATCGATGCGTGCTGGCGATCTACGGTCCCACCGTCGTCGAGAGTTCCCGATGAGCTCCACCTCTGACAGCCCCGGTCGAATCCACGGTCACGCACTACGGGACACGGACGCAGAGCCCTCGCCGGTATCCGCTCCGCAAACCCGGAACCCGACGGCAGCTGCCATTTCCGGTATCGCAACCAGGTTCGACGTCTACGCCCTGGCGTTGCCTGCGGTGGCTTTGCTCTGGTTCATCCACCGATATGCAGTGAACATGCTCTTTGCCGATCAGTGGCACGACATCCACATCATCGCGCTCTCGCACCATGGGACCCTCACCCTCGGCGACCTCTGGGCACAGCATGGCGAAAACCGGGTCCTCGTACCCGATCTCCTGGTTCTGGCCCTCGCTCACACCGCGCACTTCAATGTCGTCTACGAGGACTACGTAAGCGGCTTCCTCCTCATCGCCACCGCGGCCCTGCTCATCGTGGCCCACAGACGCCGATCCCCGTCCACGCCCTGGATCTACTACTTCCCCGTGGCCATCGTGCTCCTCTCATTGAATCAGGGCACCATGACCCTGTGGGGTTTCGCAGCGTCGTGGTACCTCGAACTTTTCGCATTGGCGGCGGCCCTCTTCCTCCTCGACCGGGTGTCGCTTGGCTGGCCGGTCCTCCTCGGGGCGGTGGCCGTCACCGTTGCCGGAGCCTTCTCCTCATTGGAGGGTCTGTTGATCTGGCCCGTCGGGCTCCTGATCCTCTACCACCGGAGGCGAAGCCGGACGGCGATTCTGGTCTGGATCACAGCAGCCGTGGTCACCACCGGCCTCTACATGTTCCACTTCGACTTCACCACCGCGGGGACCGGGACCAAGTCCTTCGTCCTGACCCATCCGCTGGAGGCGGCACGGTTCTTCTTCTTCGCCATCGGCGATGTCTTCGGTGTGGCATTGCCCAGAACGCCCGGCACAGGCGACTACTTCTTCTGTCTCCTCGGATTCCTCATCTTCGTGGTCGCTGCCTGGGTGCTCATTGTCGGGCTGCCGCGACGCGATCGATCGACCGCGAGCCCGATCGGTGTGGCTTTGGTCCTCTTCGGAGTGCTCTATACCGTGGCGCTGACCGAAGGCCGTGGATCACTGGGGCTGTCGATCCTCCCCCGGTACGCGATCTTCGAGCTCTTGATCCTGGCCGGATGCTATCTGGCCGTGCTCGACGGGTCCCTCTTCGAGGAACGGGAGGGTCGCATGGCCCGCATCGGTAGGCACCTCTCGGTGGCGGGTGTCATCCGGCGGATGGAGGGGGCCGACCACCGGCCGGACGAGGGAGCGTGGTGGCTCAGGATGAACCACATCGGGATCAGCGCCGCTCTCGTCGTCGCCCTCTGCCTTCAGGTCCTCATCGCCCCCTTCGAGGCCTTCAGTGCCGCCGACGTCTGGCACAGCCAAGAACTGGCCGCGGCCGACATTGCCGTCAATATCCACAGCGCGCCGGATTCCCTCGTCCGGGTGGGGCTCGGATCGTCATGGCAACCGATTTCGTTTGTTCGGAGCATGGCCCAGGCGGCAAGGTCCGAACATCTGAGCCTGTTCGACACGGCGGCGGTGACCTATTACACCGACCGGGGACTCAGCGTGGACAGGACGCCACCCCTTACAAGTGTGATCATCCCGTCGGCGGCATCCTCGCTGACAGGCACCTCGGGCCTCATCGCCAAAGCCTCGGACCCCTACGGGATCAAGCAGGTCGTCTTCATACTGACGGGTGGGACCGTGCACGACATGGTGATCGCACGGGCCCACAAGACGATCTACGGTTGGGCCGCGTCGTGGGCCACGTCACGTGTACCAAACGGCACCTACACGGTTCGAAGTGTCGCCTACAGCGAGATCGGTACGAGCAGTCACAGCGTCGAGGTCCGGGTCGCCGTCACGAACTGATCGTCGACGCGCCGGCCGGTGGCGCCGCCGAAGGGTAGGCTTTCCACGCGTCCGACAACGCAGTGGTGACGTCCTGGTCGACAACCCAACACAGCGCACCGATCCCGCCCACCGCGGATCGCTTCGGCCCTGGACAGGAGCTCATCCCGTCGGTATTTCGGGCCGGAACCTGAGCGATTCGCCCGAATTTCCCTAAAGTTCGGTTGCCGTCATGACGATGGCTCAAGGGTGAGCAGGGGCAAGATGTGGGCAGTATCCTTCGTACTGATAATTCTCGTGAGTGTCTTGGGCACTGCGACGATAGGCAAGGATCCGACCACCACCGCAGTCGGTCGGACGCTCGCATACTCGGGCCACCACGCCGAACCGTGGGCCACCAGCTACCACTGGAACTGGCCGACCCACACGCCCTGGACAAGCTCCGGCAAGACGGATCCGACGCCACCGCTGGCCTCGACGACGACAACCCAGGACCCGCCGCCGCCGTCCACGACGACCACCCAGGATCCACCGACGACCACGACGACGTCCACCACTCTCACGCCGCCGCCGAGTGGGGTCGATCTCGCCACCAATCCTTCGGGTGCAGCCGTGCCCGGACCGGTTCCGGGTTGGACCGAGACCTTCACCGACAACTTCACCAGTCCGTCGACACTGTCGAACTATCAGGACTACGGCTTCTATGCTCCCGATGGGTCAGAGTCATGCTTGGCTCCTGATCACACATCGGTGATCGATGGCATGTTGGTCATCAAGGCATACAAGGATCCTGCCGCTGTCGCAGCGGAAGGTTGTACCGGCACCGCCAACGGCATCGTGACCGGTGGTGTGAAGTTGAACCTGTCACAGACCTACGGCAAGTACGAAGTGCGGATGAAGGTTGCCAACGGGGAAGGGGTGTCGATGGTCGATCTGTTGTGGCCGACCGGTGACACCTGGCCCCC
This sequence comes from Acidimicrobiales bacterium, assembly GCA_049521915.1. Taxonomy (GTDB): domain Bacteria; phylum Actinomycetota; class Acidimicrobiia; order Acidimicrobiales; family RAAP-2; genus Bog-756. The sequence continues at coordinate 26,784 of JBEKOI010000004.1, forward strand.
CGAGATCGACTTTGCCGAGGATGGCGGTGAAGCGCCACGCTCAGAGATCCTCGGCACCGAGCATTGGGGAACGGCAGCAGATCCGTCCCAAATCACCACCCCCGTCGCTGTCGACATGACTCAATGGCAGACGGTGGGCGTGGAGTGGTCACCGGGCAAGATCGTCTACACCTTGAACGGGGCGGATTGGGCCACCGAGACAAATGCCAATGTGTCGAGCGTTCCGATGCAGATGGCGATGCAAACCCAGGCCTGGCAGTGCGGCACCAATGACAACAACAGCTTTGAGCAGTGTGCCAACAGCACCACCCCCGCCGAAGTGGACATGGACGTGGATTGGATCGCCGTCTACTCGCTGAACAGTTGACGAATCCGATCGACGTCTGAACGCACATCCGGTCGGTAACTCCAGTGGTCGCCTTCCCGGGGTGACTTGAACGTCTGGCTGCATTCGCCGCCGCGAGGTAAGGTCTCGATAATTCGAAGACCCACTCTTTGGGGCTCAGGCGACCATGGGTGGGTGCGGGGCAGTCCTTCTTCGTAGTTCGGGAGCTTTCGCCATGCCGCCGTCAGTCACCGCAACAGTGATTATTCCGACGTTCAGCCTCGAACGGTGGGACCAACTGGTCCTCGGGGTGGATTCCGTGAAAGCGCAAACCAACCCTCCCGTGGAGCTGATCCTGTGCGTCGACCACAACGCGGACTTGGCACATCGATGCGAGGAGCGTTGGGGAACCGACACCAGCGCCGGCTTTCCCATCCTCGTCGTCCCCAATCGGTTCGAGCAGAGCCAAATCGCCGCCAACCACGAGAAAGCGCACGGATCGAAGCGTCGATTCGGCGCCGGGTGGAACCGCAACACGGGAGCCGAAGTGGCTCAAGGAGATGTCATCGTATTTCTAGACGATGATGCAGCAGCCGAACCATCGTGGCTCGAACATCTCCTTGCCCCGTTCGATGATCCTGGCACGGTGGCGGTCGGGGGTGCGCCACTGCCGCGGTACGAGACTGGACGACCGCGCTGGTTCCCAGCCAACTTCGACTGGGTGTTCGGTTGCGCCTACGCGGGATTGCCGACGGAGCTCGGTCCCTATCCACGTCTGATCGGGGCCAACATGGCTGTGCGTCGGGAGTCATACAATGCCGTCGGCGGTTGCCAGTCGATCGATTTCGACGACCTCGACCTCTGTCTCCGGCTGTCACAAAAGGATGGGGCCCGCCGGCTCATGTACGAACCGCGGGCTGTTGTCCATCACTTCGTTCCAAGGGAGCGGGTGTCGTGGAGGTACTTCTGGCGTCGCTGCTACTTCGTCAATCATGAGAAAGTCGAGGTCTTCGCCGAGTTGGGCAGTGCCGCAGACATGGGAGCCGAGACCAAGTTCGTCATCAGGTCCTTCACCGCCCAACTCGTGACCGACGCAGACGATCTACTCCGTGGGCAATGGGCCGGACTGTCCCGCATCGGGGCGATGCTGGTCGGCATCTCGATGGCTGCGGCCGGCAACCTGATGGGGCACGTCCACTGGGCATTGCGTCATCGAAGACGCCGTTTCTCCAGTTGACGATCGGAACCGGATCGAGGCACTCAGACCCTTGTCTGCTCGCGCCCGAGCAGACGCTGGCGCACGCCCCGTGGGAGCCCACCGACAGCCATCAGGAAGAACAGGTAGACAACCACGACCAGGGCACCACCTACGCAGACTCCAATAATCGGACTGAGCGGCTCCCAGAAGGAACGGGCGAAATTCATGAAGAGAAATGCCGCCAGCGCCGCAACAGTAGGACGCCAGAGCCGCCACAGATTCGTCGAGATGCCCGTGAGTCGCCGAAACATCAGATACGTCGCCACGAGCGACACCGACTCGCTGATCAGCAAGGCCACGGCCGCCCCTGACGGGCCGTACTTCGGGATGAGAATGGCGTTGATGGCGATGTTCAACCCCAGCCCACACATTCCCAGGGGGATCATGGGTCGGTACTTGTCAAGGGAGATACCGGCGTAGGCGAAGACCATCTGGAGTGATGTCAATGGCACGGTCAGGAAGATAATGGCAAACGGGGTCGAGGCCAGGATGAACTTCGGACCTCCGATGGCCAGCACAGCGTCCTGCCTGAGCACCACCCCACAGACGGCGACCAAGGCTCCGATGCAGTACGCGAGGTAGCACGTCCTGTTGATGAGGAACTCGGCAACTTCCCTGGTTGCCGCCACGAGCGACGGGATGAGAGCCTGCATGAGAAAGTTCGGCACCGCGAGCACGACGACGAGCGCATTGAAAGCCAGGCTGTACAGTCCGAGCTGCGTTCGTGAGCAGATGAGGGACACCATGATGCTGTCGATCCAGAGATAGATGGTCGCAATGATCTGGATGGTGCCCAAGGGCAACGCCACGGTGGCCATCTGCCGCCACTGCGCCAGGTTCGAGTTCCACCGCAACGGAATGACTCTCCTGACGGCGACGGCGTACATGAGTGCGGATACGAAATCTGCACCGACGTAGGCGCAGATGTAGTCGAAGTACGTTCCCCGATTGATGGCGACCACGATGACGCCAAAGACATACAGAGCCCGATTGATCATGTTCAGGACGGCGATTCGGTCGCCCCGGACGCGGGCAATGAATTCGGTGGCGAATGTGATCTGAAGGGTCGTGAATAGAACGTCCAATGACATCATCGCAAGCGCGGCTCGAAAGAGAACGGTCTCGTGCGGATAGAGAATGAAAGCCGAAGCTTGGATGACCGGGATCAGAGCCAGCGACACTGCGATGCGGGACGAAAGGGCCGAGCTCAGTATTGACGAGTGGTCGGATTCAGGTTTGCTCAATTCGATGGAAGTCGCGGCTGTGATCCCCAGATCCGCCGCTATGGTGAAAAGGGTGACGAAGGTGACGATCAGTGCGAACGTTCCGTAGTCACTCGGTCCCAGGCGGTGGGTTGTGATCCGTACAACGGCCACTCCACCGATGGCGATCAGCAAGCTCCCCAGCGATTGGCTGGTCGAGCTCAATGCGACCCTGGCCTGCACGCTCAACCGTTCGATTTTGGTCATCGGGCGGCACTCAGGCTGAGTTCGGGCACGGTGCCTTCACGGCAAGATGTTGGCGGTCCATGAAACTGCGCAGTGCCGGTCCACTCGGGATATGGGCACGCTCTCCCTGTAGATGCTCGTGAGAACACTAACTCCGAGCCGAGGTTCTCAGTTCGAACACACGAGTACCGCCCCGGTCGGACACCATCCTGAACTGCGGCGAGGCCTGCAATGCGGAATCAATCGCCGCATAGTACCGGGGAGTGTAGAGATTGTAGAGCTGCCCGGCATGCACCCCTGCCTCCGAAGTCGACACATAGAACCTCGGGTACCCCTGACCCATCCGAATCAGACTGGTGACCAGAGCGCTGACCTTGCCCCTCGGGATCTCGAACGATGTGAGCACGGCGTTGTACCGGTAGGTGGCGTCTAGCGGACTGTCATTTGCTCCTACGTACATCATCATCGATCCAAGTGGAGCAGTGAGCTCGAACGTGCGCTCGGCCTGCAACTGTGACGGTCGGACAACATTCATCCCATCCAGCGCGAAGTTGGCGAACAGGAAGGACATCGAGAGAAATGCGATGAGCGGAACGACCGTGTACGAACGTCGGAACAGTGCCTTCGGACCATTGCCGAAGGCGAGCACGCAGAGCCACGGCAGTGCGAACAGTGTGGTGCGGTACAGCCCTTCTTGCCCGTAATCGGTGATGAGCACGAGAGAACCTGCGCTGGCCGCACAAGCGGCGAGTGCGAACTCCAAGCGCCCGCGGTGCCGGAGCAGAAACAGCACGGCCAGGACGCCCACGATGAACGGGCCGGCAGCTAGTGCGAAGGTACTCAGGCGCAGCACGGCATCCGGACGCTCGCCCACGAAGCTCGCACCCGGTGTCTGCACGTTGGCGCTCAGGTTGAAAATGTCGCTGAACGAGAAGTAACTCTTCCAAGCCTGGTAGTTGATCAGCGCCCACACGGCCGCAGGGATCAGTGGGACCAGTGGGATCCACACCGGACGCAGCACACCGAAGATCACGAGGACAGCCAGGCTGGCCACGACAAAATACGGTGTGATCTGGTGCGTCACGGCAAGCGCGATGCTGAGCAGGACGACCAGCCCGATCCGCCAGGCCGGGAGGCGGAACGGGAGAGCCAATTTGGTGCCGATGGCGGCGCTACCGATCGAAGCGACCGGGACGACGACTGCATACAGCGACAGGGCCAAGAGGAGCGCGATGGCCTGCGGGGAGAAGTAGTCCAGATTGAACGCACCCGCCAGCATGAAGACGCCGGCCGCCATCCAGGCCCGGTAGGCATTCCCGAGCAGCCGACCGGCAAAGCAGCGAACGGCAAGAAGCTCGAGCACGTTGACGATCGGCGGCCAGACCCGGGCCACGGCGATGGGGTCGTGGATACCGCCCACCCGTGACAGCCAAGCGGTGGCCGAGAACAGCCCCGGCCAAGCCTGGTAGATATCGAGGTCGGGATGGACCTGGCCGTACTTCAGGATGTAGTCGGTCACCCCGACGTGCTTCTCCGCCCATGGAAGCCGGGGTATGTCGTACACGATCGCAGCGGTGCCCGTCAGCAGGAGGACCAACGAAGTCACGGCAATCCCGATCTCGACGCCATCAGAGCGCCTCGCTGTCGCGATGCCGGCCACGATCAGTGCCAGGCCGAGGTACCAGGTGGGGAAGATGGAGCCCGGCAACCCCCACAGACCGGGGTCGAGATGCTGATCGGTGCAGGCCGTCAGGAGCCCGACGGCCAGTCCGGCCAATGACAGCGGGATCGACCAGCGGAATGACCGCCAACCCGACACCGTCGTCACGTCGAGGGCCGGCACCGACAGTGGCTCCTGTACCTCGAGGTCCGGTATAGGGGCCGGGAGCTTGCCGAAGTGGTCCGGAATCGGAATCGGCGCTTCGCCGAAGTGATCGGGAATCAGCACCCCCTCGTCGAGGAGGGTCGACGTCATCGCTCCTCCATGACGATTCGTCCACCGATGATCGACGGCACCGACTGTGGTGGAGCGTTCTTGGCCTGGAAGGACACGATCTGGATGACGAAGGACATGATCTGGATGACGAGACTCAGTGCCCCCACAGCCACGAATACCCAGAAGAACGCCCCTGTCAGACGGACTTCGACCAAGAGCATCCCGACCAGAACAAGAAGCGCAGCGCTGGTGGCCACGGAGATCGTGGAGAATTCGAGCCCGTCTTCGGTTGGAACGAGTGCCCCCACGGCCTGGCCCCAGGTAAGGGCGTCGACTGCGGCAAATATCGCCGTTGCTTGGAGCAGTCCGGCTCCATGGGCGGCCATGAACCCGATCCACGCCAGAGCGCCGAGGGCGATTCCCCAGGCACGGTAGTCACGACCACCCAGCGCCCTGGTGCGGTACCGGCGGGAAAGAGTGATGGAACCCAGCGAGAGTCCGGCTCCGACACCCCACTGAGTCGTGGCGACCTGGCGACGATGAAGCGGGCGGTGACCGAGGAAGGGGTGCATCACCGTACGGCGGCTGCGGGATCGATCGAAGCCGAGAGGTGCCTGAGAAGTGATCGTCATCGTGGTTCGGCCGTTTCTGATGCAGCCCGCTCTGATGCAACCCACTCTGATGCAAACCGATGGGAGCTCCCGTCAATCATGGATTGCTCCCTGTGGCTGGCCCGAAGAAGCTCAGGAGTCTCTCGTGGCCATTGCATCAGGAGCCTTTCAACTGGCCTCTTCAGCCAGTGTCGATATCACCGACCACGAAGTGCCGACTTCCCGCGTCGGCTGCTGAGCGCCCTCGGAGTTGCGACGTGAACCGCGCTTGCGCTCCGCGTGGATCGTCCTCAGCACCCGAAATCCGTCGGAGAACGCGTTCAGGTTGCTGGCACCGAAACGCCGGCTCCGCTCGAAGCTCGGAACCTCCGCAACCCGCAGATGCGCCTTGGCGATCCGGACATTGATCAGCGTCTCCACCTCGAATCCGTCACCCCACAGCATCATCCCATCATCGGTGTCGTCGGGCTCTCCCGCCTCGAGGTCGATGACCGACAGGCACTCCCGGCGGAAAGCGTTGTAGCCGTAGCAGAGGTCGGTGTACCGGGTCCCATAGAGGTAGTTGACGATCTTGTTCAACCAGAAGTTCCCAAACTGCCGAATCCGGCTGATGTCGCTACTTCCGGCCCCGGGCATGAAGCGCGAGCCCTTGGCGAAATCCGCGCCCTCACGGAGAGCGGCTACGAATCGGGGAATCTCCTCCGGGCTGTTCGACCCGTCCGCATCGAGCATCACAATGAAGTCTCCGGTCGCCACGGCAAAACCACACGCGAGGGCATTGCCCTTTCCCTTTCGGGTCTGGCCCACGACGATGATGTCGGGTCGGAGACGGCGAGCCACGTTGACCGTGTTGTCCGTCGAATCACCGTCGACCAGAATCACCTCGTGAATATCCGAGGACAGGCCCGCGAACACATGGGGAAGGTTCTGGGCCTCGTTCTTCGCTGGTATTACAACGGTCACGGTTGGTTCGGACTGGATGAAGCTCACGTTCCGCTGTGTGCGCTCCGCCTCGCCAAGCGTCATTCCCACCTGCCTTTCATCTCGTGAGCGGTCCCACAACAGTGAAGCTGATTCGGGCCTGGGCTCGCGTCGACCACCACGCCCGACCATTGGGTAGCTTGACACCTTCACCTCTCCTGCGATCCACAGAATTGATCCCCAGCCGTATCGTGTGGACCACCGGAAGCCCACAACTCTAGGATCGATGTACCGCCTGATCAAGCTCCGGATCAGTGGTGATTCGACCTCTCTACGTGGTGGTCTACGTGGTGGCCCGATGCCCTCCCTTCTGGCTCCGATCCCGGGCAAATTGACCGAGCTCGAGTGTCCGACCGGCCGGTCCTGATCCCGGGAGGTTCGTCTCGGCGGTGGTCAGGGCCCCTCGCGCCCCTCGGGAGTCCCCGGCCGGTCGAGCCCGGCCCGAGCTGTCGGCCCAAATTTATTTCTCCCGGGACGTGGATTCCGGTGGTGCTTCCGTATTTCCTGTATCCAATCGGCTGATTCTGTGGCCTTGAGGGCCTTCATCCCGCCCATGAATGGGTCCCACTATCCTGTACTTGGGTTGAATACAGTTATGGGCGTGAACCATCGATATGAGCCACGTCACGATGAGCGCAACAAGGGGACACGAGGGTGGTAGGACGTGACGACAAAGGGCCACGTGTGCTTTCACATCGATACGGCACGTGCCACCGCTGCGGATGGAAGGGGTCCGTTGTGAAGGTCAAGCGCCACGATCGAAAACGAATGAACGTCGGCCGCGACTATGGCCGCATGTGCGACGAGTGTTTCCACGATCTTCTCGGCCCCCAGGTCGCACAAAGTGAACGTGAAGGGGCAGGCAAGCGCAGATCGGTGCGGAACCGCCACGTAGCCTGAGTTGAGGGCAATGTCTCAGAGTAAGGTGCCCTCAGTTCTCGTACTCCCAACGCTGCTACGTACCGCTTAGCCGGAATGGCACGTGCTCAATTCGTCTTCAAGTGGCGGAACAGTGGCGCGCCAGTGGACGGGACCAGACCGCCGTTCCTGCGATTCGTTCACCCGGAAGTCGAATGGGGAAACTGCCTGATCCCCTGGCACACCGGACCGCACGTCGCCTCCACGGATCCGTCCGGGACAATGCCAATTCGGAAACGATCGTGCCTCTCGAATCGAACGAGACACTCCCCTCGAAGAGCACACAATGTCCGGAACGGTTGCTTCCAATATCTCGGTCACCTTAGGAGATAATCGATCGAGCAATTGCGTCTGCGATATTCGGAGTGGCGGCGTCGAGAGTCCGGTCCGGACACCTCGGCTCCGCCAGTGGCCGGACAATGACAACACGCCACCACTCCCTCGAAGCTCGCCGATCGATCGAGGCCGGGCACCGACGATCAACGTCGTCCATCCGACCGGGTGTCGGGATGGCATTGCGCAGTGGTTGATTGATTGCGCATCCCGATCCCCGGTCGCATTCAGTGGTCCCCGGGGCATCGGTGTTGCTGCCTTTGAGCACGAGAAGATGGCACATGGTGCGGAGACCCTCTCCCTTGTTGCGCTCGCACTGACGAGTCCCACAACTGGGCGGCCGCGGCCCGGCCCCTTTGTCAATTCCTTCCGGCAACACATGGAGCATTGATCACTGTTCTGACTGCGCATTGCCAGAAAGAGAGCAACAAGTGGCACTTCATCGGTTGGCGACCGAGGCTCGTTTGTGAAGGAAATACCCCTCAATGTGATGGGAGGAATACTCCCTGTGATGGGAGGAATACTCCCTGTGTTGGGGGGACTACTCCACGTGAACGGAGCACGTTTCCGACATATGCGACCCCAGGTAACCACTGTTAATCTGCACTCGTGTCTGGCGTTTTATCAGCGGTATCCGGCGTGCCGTGCCGAATTCACGTCGATCTAAGGGCTTTGTGACGCAGTCGGCCGGCCCGTGGTCGGCCGGCAAAGTCACCAGCCGCAATGACCTGTCATCCCCTCACTGTGCTGAACCGGTCCGCCGGCGCCATTCCCCGGGAGAAGAGCGAAATTGAACAAGCATCTACACGGCAAGAACCGAAGGAAGACGGCCATCGTCGGTGCCGCGTGCCTTGCCATCGTCTTCAGTGGCTACGGTATCGCCGCCGCAGACACCGGTTCACTGACACTCGCAGCTGGATCCTCCGAGTCGATCAGCTGCGGCGGTGCGGCTCTGTCGATCACCGACCTGGCGCCCTCGTCGCTGACCCTGAACTGCGGCACCGCAGGCGGGGGGCCGTCGAGCACGGGGGGCCCGTCGAGCACGGGGGGCCCGTCGAGCACGGGGGGGCCGTCGAGCACCGGGGGGCCGTCGAGCACGGGGGGGCCGTCGAGCACGGGCGGCCCGTCGAGCACGGGGGGGCCGTCGAGCACCGGGGGGCCGTCG
>JBEKOI010000005.1:0-34446 GCA_049521915.1 Acidimicrobiales bacterium
ATGGCCTTCAGCTCGGCGCCGAAGGGGTTGATCCGCGTGTTGAAGGCCATCGAGGTCAACGGATCGTCGGCCTCGCAACCGAAGAAGAAACGGTCGACGAAGAGCGCCTTGATGTCCTCGGCCTTCTCGATGCCGCACGCGGCCCACTCGTCCAGGGTGTCCTCGGCCTCCACCGGCCGCCGGGTCAACGGCCCCCGGTAGCCGAGCGCGTCGGGGGCGTACTTGGCCACCATCCGGCCCATCAGTGACCGGTCCACGAGTGCCGGGTCGAGATTGGCCCGGAGAGCGGCCAGATTGCGCTTCTCCCAATGGCCGATGAGGTCGCAGTAGAGGGCGGCGGCCCAGGCCACCCCGCCCTCCAAGAAGGCGAAGTTCATGTCCGGGAACCGGCGGGTGACACCGCCGAGGAACAGTGACTTGGCCAATGACTGCTGGCCCTCGGCCAGCATGGACAGGTGGTTGAACACGTAGTTCGAGATCGACCGGTACGGGGTCATCCCGATGAAACCGGAATGGAAGGCGATGGACACGCCGAGCTCTTCGGCCTTGGACCACACCGGGTCGTAGTCGTAGGCCGAGTCGATCCCGAACTGATCGAGCCAGAAGGCGTACCTCGACACGTCGGGATCCTTCCCGTCCAACGCGGCGAAGGGACGCTGCACGTACCCGGCGCAGACCACCGCTTTGAACCCGAGCTCGCCCACCGCGAATTCGAGCTCCTCCACCGCCTCCTCGGGGGTGTGCATGGGAATGGCCGCCACCGGGGTCAGCCGGTCGGCCAGAGAGGCGAAGGTGGCGGCGTTGGCCCGGTTGAGGGCCCGGCAGGTGCCCCGCCGGTAACGCTCGTCCGGAGTGTGGAGGAAGACCAGGCCGAGACTCGGGTACACCACGCCGAAGTCGATGCCCAGCTCGTCCAGCCGTTCGTACAACAGCTCGGGGAACAGGGCGGTGGCCAGATCGAGGGTCCGGCCCGCGGGTGCGCTCCACCAGGGCTCACGGGGGGTGCGGGTGGCGGCGCGCTCATCGGGCGTCTGGCTGTGCCAGGTGCGGTCGGTGCCGCCATAGGGCGGGGCCAGGCGGGCCAACGCCGGGTGGTCGAGGGACAGGCCTTCCCGCTCGAGATACGGCGCCAGCGCAGGGAAGAACTCGGCCATGTGCCCGTCGATGTCGACGATCGGATGGGTCAGGTGCCGATGGACCTCGGACGACGAGCTCACACGTCTAATCTATGCGCATTAACCGCCGCCAGCGAAAGTCGTGCCATGCCCTATGACATCGTGATCCGGAACGGAACCGTCGTCGACGGATCGGGCCTCGGATCGTTCCGCGCCGACGTGGGCATCGTCGACGGCCGGATCGGCGCCGTCGGCCGGATCGGGGAGCGGGGAGCCCACGAGATCGACGCCGAGGGTCACGTGGTCACCCCGGGCTTCATCGACGGGCACACCCACATGGACGCCCAGGTCTTCTGGGACGCCACCGGCTCCAGCTCCTGCTGGCACGGCGTGACCTCCGCGGTGATGGGAAACTGCGGCTTCACGCTGGCCCCGGTGCACCGCCACCAGCGGGCGCTCGTGGTCCGCAATCTCGAACGGGCCGAGGACATGGACCCGGCCGCGCTGGCCGCCGGCATCGACTGGAGCTTCGAGACGTTCCCCGAGTACCTCGATGCCGTCGACCGGCTGCGCAAGGGCATCAACTTCGCGGCCAACATCGGGCATTCGGCCCTGCGCACATGGGCCATGGGCGAACGGGCCTTCGAAGGGGAGGCCACCGACGCCGACCTGGCGGCCATGGAGGGCCAGCTGGCCGACTCGCTCCGGGCCGGCGCCATCGGCTTCACCACCTCGCGCACCGAGCACCACGAGACCTCCGACAACCGGCCCGTCGCCTCCAGGCTCGCCTCGTGGGACGAGGTGGTCAGGCTGGTCGGCGTCATGGGCACTCTCGGAACCGGCATCTTCGAAGGCGCCGACGCCGGCATGTCCGCTCCCGACCCCGAGGTGCGCGGGGCGGCCCTCGAGCGGATGAAGCGACTCGGATCCGACAGCCGGGTGCCCATGACATTCGGGATGGTGGCCACCCGGTCATCGGGCTTTCTCCTCGACTTCCTCGACGATGCCGCCACCGCCGGGGCCAGGATGATCGCCCAGACCCACTGCCGCGGCATCTCCGTCCTGCTGTCGCTCAAGACCAAGCTGCCCTTCGACCTCCTCCCCGCATGGCACGACCTCCGGGCGCTGACGGTCGACGAACAGGTGCGGATCCTCGCCGACGACGAGCGGCGCCGGCCCTACGTCGACGCCGCCGTCAACGCCGACTACGGGCAGTGGACCGGTGTCGGGGCCCAGGCCCGGCCTCCGGACTTCGACGGCATCAGGGTCTACGAGCACGGACTCCCGCCCAACCCGACGGTCGCCGACGTCGCCCGCGCCCGGGGCGTGCACCCGGCCGAGGCGATGATCGACCTGTGCGTGGCGTCCGGAGGGAACCAGCTCTTCATCCAGCCGAGCCGCTACCCGCAGGACGAGGGCGTGCTCCTCCGGGCCCTGCGTCACCCGCGGGCGGTGATGACCTTCTCCGACTCAGGCGCCCATCTCAGCCAGATCGCCGACTCCTCGATCCACACCCACCTGCTCGGGTACTGGGTACGCGACCGACAGGAGTTCACGTTGGAGGAGGCGGTCCGCATGATCACCCTCGCCCCGGCGATGGCCTGGGGGTTCGCCGACCGAGGGCTCCTGCGGGCCGGCATGGCGGCGGACGTCAACGTCTTCGACCCGGACACCGTCGGGCCCTCCGTCCCCGAGCTGGTGGACGACCTGCCTGCCGGTGGTCGCCGTCTGGAGCAACGATCCCAGGGTTTCCTGGCCACCCTGGTCAACGGCCAGGTCACCATCCGCGACGGTGTACCCACCGGGGCCACGCCGGGCCGGCTCATCCGGGCCCGGGGGGGTTGACGGCTCCGGCCCGTCAGCGCATCCACACCACGGTCGAGGACCGCCGCTTGAACACCCATCGGCCCTGCTCGAGCGCCACCTGATCGCGGTAGCGCATACCCAGGGTGAGGTCGCCCTGACCGGCGGCCGGGTCGCCGAGTTGGTAGACGACCGCATACGTGTCGACCTCGGCCTGATCCGGTCCGCCGTCTGCGATGAGGGGCTCGCCGAGGAAATGCATGCTGGAGGGGAAGGAGCGGGGCGCCCGCATGGTGTCGAGCCACTCCTCGAGCGATTGCTCCGCCCGGGTGCCGGCGATCCGGGCGTCGGGGTGGAAGAGGGGGGCCAGTCCCCCGATATCGCGATCGTCCACGGCCCGCGCGTATCGCTGCATGAGCTGGCGGATGTCGTCGTGGGAGGTCACAGCACGGCCACCGGATTGACCGGGCATCCGGTGCCCCGGACGATGCGCAGCGGAGCCATGGTGAAGAGGAACTCCCAACGCCCGGCGGCGGCGCACCGGTCGCTCAACAGGGCCAGCTTCACGTTGTCGATCAGATGCACACCCATGGCCGTGATCCCGATCTGGTGCACCGGAAAGGGCCAGTCCGGCGTACCCACGAAGGGCATCGGATCGGAGATCCCGTCGCTCCCGAGGACGGCCACCTCACGCTCCTGCAACCAGGGAAGGCACTCCGAGTGCAGGCCGGAGAAGCCGTCGAATCCACGGGTGGCGGCCCGCCGGGCCTCGCGGCCCCACTTGACGAGGAGCACGTCACCGGTGCCCACCCGCACCCCCTGGGCGGCCTCGGCCGCCTCGAGGTCGCCCACCGTGACCACCTGGCCGGCCGTCAGGTAGTCGCATCCGAGCGCGCGGGGCACGTCCAGGAGGACCCCGCGGCCGATGACGCCGTCGGCCATCGACAGCACCGTATTGGAGTGGGCCCCGTCGCTGCGAACCTCGCTGGCCGGCCGGCCGCCGAACATCTCCCCGCGCACGAACATGTGGGAGAGGGCGTCGACATGGGTGGTCCAGAGCCCGTGCACGTCGAGGGCGAGGTGGTCGCGGGCGGCCTCGTAGCCGGCGATGCCACTGGAGTCCCGGGCATCGCCGGAAGCGAGCATGTGATGTTGGACGGGATGGGGATGCTCGGGAAGCGGCTCGGTGGCGAGATCGTGGGCCAGGCTGATCGACTCGCCGGTCCGCGCCAGACCGACCGCGGTCAAACGGCGGGCGTCGGTGAGGTAGTTGAGGGCACCGCGCTGGTCGTCCACCCCCCAACGGCCCCAGTTCTTGAGCGAGTCGAACATCCGGTCGAGGTCCTCGGTGGTCGGGACCTCGTACTCGCTACCCATGGCACCAGCTTGTCAGCCTCCGAGGTGGGGCGCGGTCATGGCACCGATGACCATGTCGACCAGATTGTCGACGAATCGGTCGTCCGACAGGACACCACCTTGTCCGCCACCGTCCAGCGACCGGGCCCGGTCGGCGGCCGCTCGTCCGATGAACACGATGCAGATCTCCCGCCGTTGGCGCCACAGGTCGGCGGCGACATCCGGGCACCGCTGGCGCAGTACCTTCCACGCCGCCTGGCCCACCGTCGCCGTCATCAGCTCACGGATTCCGGGCGAGGCCCGGTCGATGGCCCCGCTCAGCTCGGAGCCGATCTGCAGATAGGCCCGCTCCCGCCAGCCCCGCTGGGCGAACTCGGTGAGGGGGCGGACGATGGCCTCCGCCGCCGATCGCACATCCGAGGGCGGTCTGGACCGGGCCCGCTCCAGCAGTTGGCGGCGGCGGTCGGCGATGGCCGGGACGTGGCGGGCCAGGACCGCCCGCAGTACCTCGTCACGGTTGCCGAAGTGGTAGTGGACGGCCGACGAGTTGCGCTGACCGGCCGTCCGGACGATTTCGGCGATCGAGACATTGTCGATTCCCCGCTCGGCGAACAGGAGCGAGGCCGCGTCGAGCAGCATCTCCCTCGTTGACGACGACGCTCCCATCCCGCTCGTGACAGTAGCGGTCGATGCCGATCTCACGGCCAACCGGGCAGGAGCCCGAGCTGGCGGCAGAGCACCTGGGCTTCGACCCACTCCCCGTTCCGCTCCCGCGCCCCGGGAGCCGAGACCAGCCAGGCGGCGACGGCCCCCACGACATCGGGGGCAGCCCCGGCGCTGGCGTCGAACCCGAACTCGGCCATGTCGATGGTGATGCGCTCGGTGGCGATGAAGCCCGGGCTGAGGTTGTAGGCGCGGATCCCGCGGTCGCCGAGCTCCACGGCCAGGATGCCCGCCATCCGGTGCAGGGCCCCCTTGGACATGCCGTACCCGAGCCCCCAGCCCCCCGCCCCGGCGGGCGACGGCGGGTCCATGGTTCCGGAACTGGATGCCAGGTTGATGACGACACCCCCGCCCCGTTCCACCATCTGGGGCAGGATCAGCTTGACCAGGATGACCGGTGCCATCACGTTGGCCTCGAGGTGGCGGTCCAAGAGCTGGACCGGGGTGTCGAGAATCCGGTCCATGTGACCGGGCCCGACATAGCGGCCGTTGTTGACCAGCACGTCGATCGGTCCGAGCTCGCCGGTGACGGCACGGACGGCGGGTGCGAGGGATTCACGGTCGAGCAGGTCCAGGTAGACGGGGAGGGCGCGGGAACCCGCCCCCTCGATGAGTGCCGCGGTCGAGTCGAGTGAGCCGGGAAGGGCCCTGGTGTTGGACGCGGCCACCGTGGAGGAGTGCTCGCGCTCCTCCCCCTCGTGCACTGTCCGGGCGCCGATGGCCACGTCATACCCGGCTGCGGCCAGGTGCACGGCGATGGCCTTGCCGATCCCGCGGCTGGCGCCGGTGACGAAGGCCACCGGGCGAGCGGTCATCGGTCCCTCCCGGTCGCTGCGGCCCCCGGCGGGCCGGCGGTCCTCATCCTTCGTCCTCCACCGGGCTCCAGTCGGGGTCGAGCTCGAGGAACTGGTGCACGAGCGCCTCGAGCCCGATGGCGAAGAGGGTCCAGCCCTGTTCGCGCCCACCGCTCCCGGTGGGACGGACGATCCCTTCCATGTTCAATGCGTCGACCCGGTTCCGGAGGGCGCAGCCTTCGGCCAGTGCCCCGACGGCGATGGCGAATTGACGGATGGTCAGGCTCTGGCGCAGCCGGAACCCGAGGTGCGACGAGACGAGCAGGTAGGTCTGCTCGAAGCGGTCGGTGGCCGACTCGTATCCCTGGAGGAGGGCCGCGTCGATGCGTCGCCGGCGCCTGGGTTGATCGCCGGCCGTGGCCAAGGCCCACACCCCGATCCAGGAGGGCCAGTTGGGCGACGTGCGGAGTGCCTCGATGTTGGCTCCTCCGGCAACCCGGCACAGCTCGCGCATGGCCGCCCAACGGGCTTCGTCCGTGGACAGGTCGAGGCCTTCGAAGACCGGGGCCACCGCGTCGAGCGTCCGGTCGACCTCGGAGCCTCCGGCATCGAGAGCGATGGCCATCAGCACCTCGGCTTGATAATCGGCCTGGTTGGCCCAGACCCTGCGGATGACCGAGGCATTGGTCAGGCGAAGCCCGGTATCGCGTTCGACCCGGTCGAACACACGCTTGAAGGTGAGTGCCTCGGCGCCGGTCCCGAGTCCCTCCTCCCGGAGGATGGCGCGGCCCGTCCCGATGAGAAGCGCGTGGAGGTCGTCGCGACTCCGCTTCGGCCGACGCGGCGGGTTCATCGCTCATGCGCTCCCGTCCGGTATGCATCCGGTCTCCGCCCGCTCATCAGCCCATTGCCCGTGCCCACCGTGACAAGAAGATAGTGCTCACCGTGATCGAACTGTGGCGGCCCCGGAGCAGAGCGGCGGAACCCAACTCGACGGGGCCGCCGGCCGGGGACAGTAGCGAGGTCGATCGGGGAACGCCAACCAACCTGGTCAGGGGTAGTTGACGCCACCCGGGGCCGGGACCATAATGCTGATGAAACCGATCGTATTTAAAGACATAGCAACCCATGCCCATGCCCATGACCATGCCCGCACCCGACGAGCGAACCTCGTTCCTGCTCCTCGAGAGACCGGGTGGACGCAACTGGGCGGTGCCGGATGACAGGAGGGCCGTCGGTCGGCGGGCGGGGGGTTGTGGTGGGCCCACCGACGAGCGGCTCCGCGGCCCGGCCTCCGGTGGCGACAAGGTCCTGGCCTCACCGGGCATGGCTCTGGTGGCCACCATCGCCATACTCCAGGGCTACACGTGGATCGGGGCCATCCCGTCCAGCGACTCGCGGCTCTCCGCCGTGCTGTTCGGTCGGGGCGGCGCCCTCGTCTTCGCCGCGCTGGCCACGGTGGCGGTACTGGCGCTCACCGGGGCCGACCCCGACGGGCGTCGTGCGCTCTCCCAGAAGCTGGTGCTCCTGGCCACGGCGGCGCTGATTGCGTCGAGCGTCGTGCTCCTGGTCAGCACGGGCACACCGGCCCGGTACGCCATCGGGGTGTCGGATCTGGCGCTGGCATCGGCGCTGGCCGCCATGCTCATCACCGGCGAGCGAAAGCGGAGGGCCGCCAGGTCGGGTGGACACCCGCCGGCCAGGGGCGATTCGAACGAGCGCGCCGTCCAGTGGTCTCGATAAGCTCCGGCCGCGGTGTCACTTCCCGACTTCTTCGTCATCGGAGCACCCAAGGCGGGAACCACCGCGCTGCATGCCGCCCTCGCCCAGCACCCCGGGCTTTTCATGTCGCCGGTCAAGGAACCCAAGTTCTTCCTCTGTGACGGGCCACCCCCGGATCACGGGGGTCCGGGCGACGCCCACAGCTACCGCGAGTGGATCTGGCGGCCGGAGGAGTACGAGCGGCTCTTCGACTGTGCCCCGGCCGGGACCCTGCGGGGCGAGAGCACCCCGTTCTACCTGGCGGATTTCGCCGCCCAGGAGCGCATCCACCGGGCGGTGCCGGATGCCCGGCTGGTGGTGATCCTCCGCGATCCCGTGGACCGGGCCTACTCGAATTGGGCCCACCTGTGGGCCGACGGGCTCGAGCCCATCGGTGACTTCCTGACCGCCTGTGCAGAAGAGCCCGAACGCACCGAGGCCGGCTGGGCGCCCTTCTGGCAGTACCTGGCCACCGGTCTCTACGGTCGTCAGCTGCGACATCTCTACGGTCTGTTCCCCCGTGACCAGGTCCTCATCATCCGTTACCTCTCCCTGGTCGAGCAGCCCGGCGCCACCCTCGACACCGTCTGCCGCTTCCTCGGTGTCGACGAGGGTCTGGTGGCCGACGTCCCGGCCCGGAACGTCGGCGGGTACGTGCCTCCTTCGCTCTACACCCAGGCGCTGCGGGTGGCATTCCGCCATGGCGCCGACCTCGGTCGACATTTCCCGCCCCAGGTGTGGCGGAAAGCAAGCCTCCCGCTCCAGTGGCTCATGCAGCGGACCCCCCAGCACCGGCCCGAGCTGGCCGAGGCCGAGCGCGGTCAGCTCATCGACTATTTCGACGACGACATCACCCTCGTGGAGGATGAGACGGGCTGGGATCTCGAGACCTGGCGCACCTACCGGGCGGGAGGGACGTACTCGGTGCGCAAATCGTGGGCCCCGTCCCGGCGGCTCGTCTCGTAGAACAGGCGGGTGCCGCCGTCGGGCAACGCCACCATCGAGAGGTAGCGGAGCGATCCGCGTCCGCTGGGCCACGCACCGAAGCACCCACCGACGGCGGTCAGTGACCCGGGGGTGTCACCCACGGCGAGGCCCGTCCGCTCCTCGGCGTTCTCCTCCTTGCTGGCCCGCCCGTCGTAGTAGGCCAGCCACCGGCCGTCCCGGCGCACCACCTCGGCCACCCGGGCCGCGCGCTGGTCCCAGCTCCCGGGTGTGCCGGCCAGGGCCACCCCGTGCAGCTCCCAGTCGGCTCCGTCGTCGCTGGTGGCGTACCGGGTCGACATCCGATCGGTGTCGTCGGGGAGGTCGAGCGGATGGCAGCACAGCCACATGTGCCACCGGCCGTCGACCACCTTGATCACCGGATCCTTCACACCGACGTCGCGGTCGCCGGGCAGGACGGTGACGGCCCCGCCCGGGTCAAATTTCGACGGGTGGTCGGCCATGATGGCGTCGACCCGCCAGTGGCTCGTACCCGGGGTGGCACAGCTCACGTACAGCCGCCACGTTCCGTCCCCGGCCCTGACCAGGGCCGGCCGCTCGAGCGAGTCGGAACCGAACTCGTCGCGCTCGAGAACCGTGACCGTCTCGAACTCGACGCCGTCCACTGACCGGGCCACGACGTTGGCGTAGCCGCGACCGGCGCCGACGGGCCGGCGCAGGCGGTAGGCGAGCCAGAACGTCCCGTCCCCGTCGAGGACGGCGCTGGGCCCGCCGGCCCAGTGGCCGGGGCCGTCGCCGGGCGCAGGCACCACCACGCGGGACCGGTCGGGGCAGGGCGGGGGAAGTGCGCTGCCGGCTGCCATCTTCAACGGTACCCCCCTCTGGCCCCAGGTCCTGGGTCACCGGCCACGCCGGACAGCCATCAAATCTACCGTCGCCGGCGCGACATCCGATCGATCCCGTGCGCCCGGCCATCGCGCCCCGGCCACCGCCGCGGCCGGGCCACGGGCACAGATGGGCCAGCCGGGCTGATGGGCCAGCCGGGCTGATGGGCCAGCCGGGCTGATGGACACAGCGGCTGAGCATCGGTATGGTCATCCGCGATGCCAGAATCACGCCGGAAGGGGGGGCCGGACGACGGATTCGGCGGCACCATCGGAAGGACCCAGGCCGAGTCGACGCCGTGGTGGCCCACCCCGGCGCACCCTGGAGAAGACGCCCCCAACGTGGTGGTCATCCTGCTCGACGACACCGGGTTCGCCCACTTCGGCTGCTACGGCTCCGATCTCATCACCCCGAACATCGACCGCCTGGCCGCCGGCGGACTGCGCTACACCAACTTCCACGTCACCCCGCTGTGCTCCCCGACCCGGGCCTCTTTGCTCACCGGGAGGAACCACCACACGGTCGGGATGCGCTCCCTGTCCAATTTCGACAGCGGCTACCCCAACATGCGTGGCCACATCACCAACCATGCGGCCACCGTGGCCGAGGTCCTGAGGGACGAGGGCTATGCCACCTTCGCAGTGGGGAAATGGCACCTGTGCAGCATGGAGAATGCGTCGGCGGCCGGTCCCTACGACCAGTGGCCCTGCCAGCGCGGGTTCGACCGCTACTACGGGTTCCTCGAGGGCGAGACCGACCAGTTCTATCCCGAGCTGGTCTACGACAATCACTCCGTCGAGGCGCCGGCCACACCGGACGAGGGGTACCACCTGAGTGAGGACCTGGTCGACCACGCCCTCGGTTTCATCCACGACACCACGTCCATCCGTCCGGACCGTCCCTTCTTCGCCTATGTCGCCTTCGGGGCCATGCACGCACCCCATCAGGCCCCGGCCCACTACCTCGAGAAGTACCGGGGGCGATTCGACGCCGGGTGGGACGAGGCACGCGACAGGTGGTTCGCCCGCCAGCTGGAGTTGGGGCTGCTCCCGGCCGACACCCGACTCGCCCCGCGCAATCCGGGCGTGGAGCCGTGGGACACACTGCCCGAGAACCAGCGACTGCTGGCCGCCCGCCTGCAGGAGGCCTTCGCCGCATTCCTCGAGCACACCGACGCCCAGATCGGTCGCCTGGTCGATGGACTGGACCAGCTCGGTCAGCTCGACAACACGCTCCTCATCCTGCTGTCGGACAACGGAGCGAGCCAGGAGGGCGGGCCGTTCGGCGTCATGCACGAGATGAAGTACTTCAACTTCATGATCGAGACGCCCGACGAGGCCGTGGAACGGATCGACGACATCGGCGGACCCCATAGCCACTCGAACTACCCGTGGGGCTGGGCCCAGGCCGGCAACACCCCGTTCAAGTGGTACAAGCAGAACACCCACGAAGGCGGCGTCCACGTCCCGCTCATCGTGCACTGGCCCGACGGCATCGCCGCCCGGGGCGATCTCCGCGACCAGTTCCACCACGTCAACGACATCGCCCCCACCATCTACGAGACCCTGGGCGTCGAGCCGCCTTCCAGCTACCGCGGCCTGGAGCAGATCCCCATCTCGGGAGTCTCCATGCACTATTCCTTCGACGCTCCCGACCGGCCCACGGCCAAACAGGTGCAGTACTACGAGATGATGGGCCACCGGGCCCTCTACGCCGACGGATGGAAGGCGGTGACCCGCCACCGGCCCGGCGTACCGTTCGAGGAAGACGACTGGGAGCTGTACCACCTGACCGAGGACCGATCCGAATACCACAACCGGGCGGCCGAGATGCCCGAGAAGGTGGCCGAGATGGTCGAGCTGTGGTGGGCGGAAGCGGAGCAGTACGGGGTGCTGCCGCTCGACGACCGGACCATCGAGCTGTTCTTCACCCGCTACCGCGACCGCTCGCCCCATCCTTCCAGTCGGCGCTACTCCTACTTCCCGCCCATGTCGCCATTGCCCGGGCAGGTGGCCCCTTCGCTCGGGGGGCGGGGCTGGGACATGGCCGCCGTCATCGACCGGCCGGAGGGCGCCGGCGGCGTCCTCTATGCCTCGGGAACCGAAAACTCCGGGGTCAGCCTCTTCATCCAGGACGGCCGGCTGGTCTTCGACTACAACTGCTTCGGGGACCACCACCTGGTCGAGTCCGAAGAAGCGGTGCCGGTGGGAACGTCGATCGTCGGCGTTCGGTTCCGGCGGACGGGGAAGAGCGGTGAGGCGACCCTCCTCATCGACGATCTGGCCTGTGGGACCATGGCTGTCCCCTTCGCCATGACCATGATCTCGAGCGTGGGCCCGAGCATCGGCTACGACCACGGCTCGCCGGTGAGCGAGCGTTACACCGGCCACTTCCCGTTCGAGGGGCGACTCGTTCGGCTCGACGTCAACCTGGTCCGCGCCGCCGGTGAAGAGGCCACCCGGGCCGAAGCCGATCAGCGGGCGGCGATGTCCAGGCAGTGAGGGCGTCGCCGAGGGGGCCGCGGCCGCTCAAGCCGTGAAGCGGGCCGACGCCCCGGCGTCCACGTCGATGACCGAACCGGTGATGTGGCGGGCCCCCTCGGAGGCCAGGAAGACCACCGCGGCGGTGATCTCCTCGGGCTCCAACCACGGCACCGGCTGGACGTGCAACGCGGCCATGCCCGGGGCCACGTCCTCGCGGGTGGGATGGTCGAGGTCGGGTCGCATCAGACCGTACAGGGTGTCGTTGTGGATCATCGGGGTCGAGACGTTTCCCGGGGCCACGGCATTGACGGTGACCCCGAAGGCGGCGAGCTCGAAGGCCACCGATTTGCACAGGCCGATCACCCCCCACTTGGAGGCCACGTAGGCCGGGATCCCCGGATTGGACGAACGGCCCATCATCGACGAGATGGCGATGATGCGGCCCCATCGCTGCCGGCGCATGTGGGGAGCGGCGGCGCGGATGGCGTTGAACACCCCGGTCAGATTGGTGTCGACCGTCTCGCTCCACTGGGTGGCGTCCATGGTGCAGATGGAGGCCAGGGCGGAGACGCCGGCGTTGGCCACCAGCACGTCCACCGAGCCCAGGACGTCGTGCGCCTCGTCGACGAAGGCGATCATGGCGTCGAGGTCCCTGACGTCGGCCACCTTCGACAGGCAGCGACGTCCCTCGCCCTCGACCTGTCGCGCCGTCTCCGCCAGGTCGGCCGGTGTGCCGAGGGGATAGCCCACGCTGCCCAGATCGTGGGCCAGATCGCAGATGGCGACATCGGCTCCCAGCCGGGCGAACTCCAGCGCATGGCTCCGGCCCTGACCTCGTGCCGCTCCGGTGATCACCGCCACCCGGCCCGCGAACGGGGCATCGTCGGGTCGGGCCATCGGTGGTTGGGTCATCGGATCTCCTCCGCTCTCGGCGACGGGTGCGACCGGACCGGCCGAACGCCCCTCACGCCGGGATCGGGTGCCCCGGCCGATCGATCATAAATCCCGCGGACGGGCGGCCACCGGGTCCGGCCCACCGGTCAGGCCGAGCGTCCCCAGGTGGTCAGGACCTCCCGATACCGCCGATCCCAGCGTTCGTAGGCGCCACGCAGCGTCGCCCCCGGCCATCCGTCGGGCAGCACCTCGGCGGGGAGGAGCGGGTCGGCCTGCAGATGGCGGAGCACGGCGGCGGACAGTTCGAAGCCCGGGGCCAGATCGGCCGGACCGGTGGGTGGGAGCCGGTCCATCCGGCCGACCAAGTCCTCGGCCCGACGGGTCCACCCCTCGAGGTCCCAGAGCCCAGAGGCCAGTGCCACCGGGTCCCCGTCGGGGGTGGCGGTGAACACGGTGAGTTGGGGGTCGTCGCCCGGGTCCGGGACGAGCTCGATATTGTCGGGGCGCAGCCACACCCCCTCCCGCTGCTCGGCCAACCGGGCCAGAGCCAGCCGCTTGCGGCGGGCCAGGCGTTGACCAGGGGCCCGCCCCGAGGGCCCCGTGGTGACGACGACCAGGCGCCACGCTCCCCCCCAGGGCCCGGCCTCACCGCGCCGGCTCCCGGTCTGGCGCCCGAGCCGATCCAGCAGGTGCCCGGCCAGCCGGTACCTCCCGTTTCCGTCGGTGGTCGCCTCCCCGGCGGCAACCATCCGGCTGAGCGCCACCCGGGCACGGTTGCCACTGATCCCGAACAGCCCGGCCAGGTGGACCAGGTGGGCCACCGGAAGCTCCGGAGGGTCCTCGCCCAGCAGGGCGCTGGCCAGGACCGAACGGGCGGTCAGGGGCTCATTACTATCTTGCATCACTTGATTCTAATTAGTAATATAGGAGACATGGCCATGACCATGGTGCCCGATGCCGCCGTCCGACCCGAGGTCTTCCCCACCGGGCGGCTGATGGAGAACGGCATGGCCCGTCCCGGGCTGCGTCAGGGGCTCCGCCGGATCTCCAACCTGCGCAATGCGTTCAGCGTGGCCTCGGTCTGGTTCTGGGTTGCCGTCCTCATCGGAGGTGCGGTGTGGCTCGGCAATCCACTCGGCTATCTGGCCGCTTTCGTCCTCATGGGGCCCATGTACGCCCGTTTCGCCATTCTCATGCACGAGGCGGCCCACAAGCTCCTGTTCACCAACAAGCGGGCCAACGACTGGGTCGGCACCTGGCTCATCGCCTACCCGACCTGGACACCCATCTCGATCTACCGGCGCGGCCACTTCGCCCATCACAAGGAGGAGTTCGGACCGCGCGAGCCGGACATCGCCTTCTACGGCGGCTACCGTTGCGACCGGCGCGCCCTGGCCCGCCGTCTGCTTCGCGACGCGGTGGGCATCTCCGGTTGGAAGAACTTCAAACCGTTGTTCAAGGCCCTGAAGAGCCGCGGCACCCGGAAGGTGGCGGCTTCGATCCTCGGCGTGCAGGCCGCTCTCTGGCTCGTCATGTGGGCGGCGACCGGTCGGTGGTGGATCTATCCGCTGCTGTGGTGGCTGCCGTGGATGACCCAGTGGCGCGTGCTCAACCGCCTGCGGGCCATCGCCGAACACGGCGGCCTCGAGGCCGGGGCCGACCGGCGGGTCACCACCCACAACGTGAAGCAGGGTTGGCTGGCCCGGTTCTGGTTCGTGCCCTACAACACGGGTTGGCATCTGGCCCACCACGTGGACATGGGGATCCCGTTCCGCAACCTCCCCGCCTTCCATGCCGAACTGGAGCGGGCCGGCTACATCACCGAGGGCATGACCTATTCCAACTACCGAACGCTGTGGAGGGAGCTGGCCTCGGCCTGATCAGCGCAGTCGGGTCGGCGCCGATCTCCCTCAGCCGGGCAGTTCGCGGATGGCCCGGTAGCGACGGACCAGCGCCGCGGTCGAACTGTCCTGCCCGCTCAGGTCGGGAGGGCCCGCACCGGTCAGAGCCGGCGCCAGCTGCTTGGCCATGACCTTCCCTAGCTCGACCCCCCACTGGTCGAAGGAGTCGATGCCCCAGACGGCACCTTCGGTGAACACGGTGTGCTCGTAGAGGGCGACGAGCTGGCCGAGCACCGAGGGGGTCAGCTTGGGCGCCATGACGGTCGAGCTCGGGTGGTTCCCGGGCATGACCTTGTGGGGGACCAGGGACGCCGGGGTCCCCTCGGCGGCAACCTCTTCAGCCGTGCGACCGAACGCCAGCACCTGGGCCTGGGCGAAGCAGTTGGACATCAACAGGTCCTGCTGCTCCCCTGTCTCGTGGGTGGACCGGCCGAAGGCGATGAAATCGCTCGGAATCAGCTTGGTGCCCTGGTGGATGAGCTGGTAGAAGGCGTGCTGTCCGTTGGTCCCCGGCTCGCCCCAGAAGATCTCGCCGGTCTGGCCCCACACGGGCGACCCGTCGAGGCGCACCGATTTTCCGTTCGACTCCATGGTGAGTTGCTGGAGATAGGCGGGGAAGCGGGCCAGGCGCTGGCTGTACGGGAGCACCGCATGGGTCTCGGCGCCGAAGAAGTTGTTGTACCAGACGTTGAGCATGCCCTGGACGACCGGCATGTTGGCGGCCAGCGGCGCAGTGGCGAAATGCTCGTCGATGGCATGGAAGCCGGCCAGCATGTCGGCAAAGGCTTCGGGCCCGATGGCCACCATGAGCGAGAAGCCGATGGCGGAGTCGAACGAGTACCGGCCGCCCACCCAGTCCCAGAAGCCGAACATGTTGGCGGCGTCGATGCCGAAGGCGGTCACTGCCTCGGCGTTGGTGGAGACGGCCACGAAGTGACGGGCCACGGCTTCGTCCCCGCTTCCCAGCCCGTCGAGCAGCCACTGGCGTGCAGCCGAGGCGTTGGTCAGTGTCTCCAGCGTGGTGAACGTCTTCGAGCACACGACGAACAGGGTCTCGGCCGGATCCAGGTCGTGTGTCTTGTGGTAGAGGTCGACCGGGTCGATGTTGGACACGAACCGGCATTCGATGTCGGGCGTGGCGTAGTCGAGCATCGCTTCGTGGGCCATGGCCGGACCCAGGTCCGAGCCCCCGATGCCGATGTTGACCACGGCGGCGATCCGCTTGCCGGTCGAGCCCTTCCAGTCGCCGGACCGGATGGAGGTGGCCACCTCACCCATCCGGTCGAGCACCTTGTGCACGTCTGCCACCACGTCGTGCCCGTCGACTTCGAGGCGCTCGGTCCTCGGCATCCGCAGGGCGACATGGAGCACCGCCCTGTCCTCGGTGGTGTTGATGTGGCGGCCGGCGAACATGGCGTCCCGGCGCTCCTCGACCCCGGCGGCACGGGCCACGTCCATCAGCGCGGTCAATGTCTCGTCGTCCACCCGCTGTTTGGAGAAGTCGAGATAGAGGTCTCCGGCCGTGACCGTCATCCGGGTGCCGCGATCGGGATCGTCGGCGAACAGCTCCCGCAGGTGACGATGGCGGAGCGCGTCGTAGCGGTCGGAGAGCCTCCGCCACTCCTCGGTGGTCGACACGTCGACCACCGTGTCTCTTCGTGTATCGCTCATGTCTTCCCGTTCACTTGGATTGGTTCGCCGTCCCTTCGACCCCTTTTGAGCCTGCCCTATCCGGCCCGGATGTCGATCATTGCCGGCGCGGTGTGCGGCACACGTCGGCCGATTTCCTTCGTGGCAGAAGATTACCCATCATTCATCTTTCAGTGACACGGAGATTGCACGCTGTTCACCTGGCCTTCTTAGGGTGGGAAGGGATGGCAGCGAACCACGACACGGAATGCCAGCGCCCATCCCGTCCGGCAGTCCGGACAGGCACATCGTCCGGGTCACTCCGTCCGGGGGCTTGGCCCCCTCCGCCTCTCACGGCGACCGCTCTACCATTTCCGGTGAGGCACGCTCATCGCCGGGTGTCCGCCCACCAGGACCGCCTGGGTGTCTGCCTCGGGGTCTGCACACCGCCCCGGAACACCGCCGGTCCACGATGACCTTGGCGTTCCGCGAGGTCGAGGACCCGGCACTCCCGCCCCTCGGGCACCCGACGGTACTGATCATCGATGACGACACCCAGTCGCGGGATTCGTTGGCCGCCACGCTCTCGGTGGAGGGATTCGACGTGGTCACCGCCACGAACGGGGACGAAGGGATCGGGCTGGTGGCGTCGGCGGCGCCATCCCTGGTCCTGTTGGACATGCAATTGGCAGACTCACAGGGACTCTCGGTCTTCCGCCGCATCGCCACCATGTCTGCCGTTCCGGTCATCATGATCACCTCACGCGACGATGAGCTCGATGCTGTCCTGGCCCTCGAAGCCGGGGCCGCCGATCACATCACCAAACCGCCACGCCCCCGGGAACTGACGGCGCGGATCAGAGCGGTCCTGCGGCGGATCGGGCGCCAGCCGGTGCCCGAGGTCGTCCCGGCCCGCCCCGACGGTGTCTACACCCTGGGCCCGGTCTGCATCGATCTCGCGCTCCGGGAGGCGGTGGTCAGGGGAAAGGCCGTCGACCTCTCCCGCAAGGAGTTCGATCTCCTGGCCCTGCTGGTCTCCGAATCCGGGCACGTGGTCACCCGCCAGAAGTGCATGGAAAGGATCTGGCAGGACCGCAAGATGGGCGACAGCCGCACGCTCGACACCCACGTGAAGCGGCTGCGCAAGAAGATCGAGCTCAATCCGGCCGATCCCGAGCACGTACTGACCGTGCGCGGGATCGGGTACCGCTTCAAACAGTAGGGGTCTACCCGGCGCCGCGCCCACCACTGCCTCCCCCACTGGTCGACGATCGGTGTGCGGGTGGACCCCTACTGGTTGAAGCCCACGGCATGACCCGGACTCCCGTGCGGCCCGTGCGGCCCGTGCGGGCCGTCCGGGCCGTCCTGCGGGCCAGGGAGGACGCCGGACCGACCCACAACGTTCACGGAACGATCACCCCCAGGTAGCCAACGGGCCGTTTCCCGTTCACCTGACTTCTCTAGGGTCGGCTCTGGAGGTCGCCCCTGCCCATGGACGCCGTCGCAGACAACATCAGAGTTCTGGTGGTCGAGGATGAAGAGTCCTACCGTGCGGCGCTCTCCTCGGGCCTCAGCCTGGAGGGTTTCGACGTGGATGTCGCCCCCGACGGCTCCGAGGGCCTACGACTGTTCGCAGACCGCCCTCCGGACATCGTGCTCCTCGACATGCTGTTGCCCGGCATGCACGGGATGGAGGTCTGCCGGCGGATGCGGGCCATGTCCCAGGTGCCGATCGTGATGGTCAGCGCGGTGGACACCGAGCTCGACGTGGTCCTCGGTCTCGAGCTCGGAGCGTCGGATTACGTGACCAAGCCATTTCACCTGCGGGAGCTGGTGGCGCGCATCCAGGCAATCCTTCGTCGGGTATCACCGCAGGCCACGCCCTTCCTGGAGCCCGCTCTCCCCACCCCGGGCCGGCCGAGCGCCGACCAAGCGCTGGCCGACCAGCGCCCCAATGCCGTGTTCGGGACCGTCACTGTCGACTTCGTTCGCCGAGAGGTCACCGTCGACGGGCGTCAGACCCACCTGTCCCGGCGCGAATTCGATCTGTTGGCCGTGCTGCTCTCCCCGGCCCGCCGGGTCCGCACCCGAGCCGAGCTCATCGACCTGTTGTGGCCCGATCGCTATCTCTCGGACAGCCGCACCCTCGACACCCACATCCACCGGCTCCGGGCCAAGCTCGAGCCGGACCCTGCACAACCCCACTTCATCGTCACGGTCCGGGGCGTCGGTTTCCGGATCGACCCCGACGGCGCCCGGCCCGTGCCACCGTCCCCTCAGGTCTTCGAGCTGGACCGGTCGGGACGACCCGACCGAGCCCGATCGCTTTCGGCTTAGCGGCCAGGCCTCGGCCGTCAGGGCCTGGGTGAGCGCTCGGAATCCGGCCGGCCCTCAGCCGAACCGACCGTTGACGTAGTCCAGTGTCCGGGGGTCGGTGGGCTCGCTGAACAGCTTGGCGGTGGGACCGAACTCGATGAGCTTGCCTGCCTTGTCCTCACCCATGAGCAGGAAGGCGCACCGGTCGGAGACCCGCATGGCCTGTTGCATGTTGTGGGTGACGATGACGATGGTCACCCGGTGCTTGAGCTCCCCGACCAGTTCTTCGATCCGCTTGGTGGCGATCGGGTCGAGCGCCGAGGTGGGCTCGTCCATCAAGAGCACCTCGGGCTCGACGGCCAGGGCCCGGGCGATGCACAGGCGCTGTTGCTCCCCACCCGACAGCGTGCTGGCGTGGGTCTTCAACCGGTCGCGCACGCTGTCCCACAGGGCCGCGGCGATCAGGGCCGACTCGGCCGCCTCGTCGAGAAGCGCCTTCTTGCGCACCCCGTTGAACCTGAGCCCGGCCACGGCGTTTTCGTAGATGCTCATGGTGGGGAACGGGTTGGGGCGTTGGAAGACCATGCCCACCCGTGTCCGGAGCAGCGTGGCATCGGTCGACGCGGCATAGACATCCAGGTCGCCGAGATGGATGCTCCCCGTGACGGATGCGGTCCGTACGGTGTCCTGCATCCGGTTGAGGGCACGGAGCAGCGTGGTCTTGCCGGACCCCGACGGCCCGATGAGGGCGGTGATCTCCCCGGCATGGACGTCGAAGGTGACATCGCGGACCGCGGTCCGGCCCGAGAAGGCCACGGCCACGTCCCGCAGCCGCATCACCGGGTCGCCCACCGGTCGCTCCATCAGAACCTCGCCAGTGCTCACACTCACACTCTCGTCCATTGTCGGTGACGCGGGGGTCGGATCGATCATCGTCTCTCCTTCTGCAGGAAGGCGGCGGCGACCCGGCTGCCGATGCTGAGCACCAGAACCACCACCATCAGGAGCAATGCCGCTCCCCACGCGATCTGCACCAGATCAGCGTAGGGCTGGCTGCTGTTGTTGAAGATGACCAGGGGAAGGGCGTCGATCGCCTTGGTCGGGTTCCACTGCATGTACTGGTTTCCGAAGATGGTCAGCAACAGGGGCGCGGTCTCACCCAGGCCGCGGGCCACGGCCAGCAATACGCCGGTGATGACCCCGGGCATGGCCGACGGCACCACCACGCGCCTGGCGATGGTCGAGTTGCGGGCGCCCAGGGCGAGGGCGGCCTCGTTCAAGCTGTACGGCACACCGCGATAGGCGGTCTCACCGGCCCGGATGATCACCGGGAGCATCACGATCCCGATGGCGAAGGCACCGGCCAGCCCGCTGTAGCCGAAGTTCTTGACGATGGCGATGTACCCGAAGATGCCGATGGTGATCGAGGGGACCCCGGTCATGACGTCGGCGACGAAGCGGACGGCTGAGGCGACGCGCCCTTCCGACGAGGCCAGAAACAACCCGCACGTGAGCCCGAGGGGCACCGTCACCGCGGTGGCGATGAGCCCGATCTCCGCGGTACCCACAATGGCGTTGGACACGCCGCCGCCCGGTATCCCCTCAGGCGCCGTGGGGTGGGTGAAGAAGTCGGCGTTCCATGCGGGAAGCCCCTTGATCACCACATAGGCGACCACGGCGACCAGCGGGACGATGGCGATCCCGAGGAACACCCAGCACACGCCCACCCCGATCCGCGAGTAATTCTTGCGTCGGCGGAGCGTTGCCGCGGCCACGTCCTGGATCTCGCGGCGTCGCTGGAGCATCGGGTCCAAAGGGGCGTCGAAGGTGAGGGTGGACGCCATCAGGCCACCGCCACCGATGTCGCGTTCCCCCGGGCGGTCGACCGCACCAACCACCGGGCCAGGACGTTGACCGAGATCCCGATGACCAGGAGCACCAACGCCGCCCCGAAGAGGGCCGCCAGCTCGGTTCCGGTGGCCTCGCCGAAGTTGTTGACGATGAGCGAGGCCAGGGTGGCGGCCGGGGCCTTGACCGAGTGGGCGAGATAGGGCGAGTTGCCGATGACCAGGGCCACGGCCACCGTCTCACCCAGCGCCCGGCCCATGGCCAGGGTGAAGCCGCCGAGGATGCCGGTGCGGGCGCCCGGCACCACCACCTTGCGCAGGACCTGCCAGCGGGTCGCGCCCAGGGCCAGCGCCCCCTCGACCTGCTCTTTGGGCACCACGGCCAGCACGTCACGGGAGATGGCCACCATAGTGGGCAGCACCATCACGAACAGGATGACCCCGGCCAGCAGGACCCCGACCCCGTCGTCAGGACCGTTGAACAGCCCGGTCCACCCGAGCACCGAGGTCAGAAAGGGCTCGACCGTGCTCCGGAACACCGGGGCCAGCACGATCAACCCCCACAGGCCGTAGACCACGCTGGGCACGGCGGCCAGCAGCTCCACCGCGGTGGACAGCGTAGGCCGCAGCCGGTCGGGGACCAGGTGGGCGAGGGCGATGGCGGTGCCCAGGCCGATGGGTACGGCCAGTACGAGGGCGATGGCGGTGGTCTCGATGGTCCCGAGGATGAACGGGAGCAGTCCGAATTGGTTCCGGTTCGGGTTCCAGACCTTTTGGAAGATCCACGAGAAGCCGAGCGTGGAGAAGGCAGGTCTCGACTGGACGACGATCGAGACCAGGTACCACCCCACCAGGGCGACGAAGATTCCCGCCGAAGCGATGAGGAGCCACCGGTAGACACCGTTGGGCAGCGTTCGGCGCCGACCGGGCATGCCGACGTGTGGTACCGCTGTCTCGACCGTTGTCACGGTATTCGGTCAGCCCCTCGCGGACGTGGGTCGTGGACCCGGGAAATTCACTTGGTCAGCAGGGCCTGACCGTTGGGGCCGGTCACCGTCAACAACGCAGTCCGGTTGGAGTTCTGGAGCCCGGGCGGGAGCACGACGTAGCCGAGCCCCGACGCCTGGTCCTGACCGCCGCCGGTATGGGTGGTCCAGTCGAGGACCTTGACCACCTGGGCGCCCGTCGTGGCGCTCTTCTGGTGCTGCAGCAGGATGGCCCAGCTGTAACCGGCGATCGGGTAGCTGGCCGCCCCCGGCTCGTTGACGATGGAGAAGTCGGTCGATGTGACACCGAGCCTCTGGTCGGCGTCGGCGGCCACGCTGGCCTGCGAGGGCACGACGTACATTCCGGCGGCATTCTTGATGGCCGCGAAGGTGAAGTTGTTCTGCAGGGCGTAGGCCAGCTCGACGTAGCCGATGGAGTACGGGGTCGACTTGATGCTCGATGCCACCCCCGAGTTATGCGGCGTGGCGATGGCCACGGACGGCCAGGAGATGGTCTTGCTGGTACCCAGCTTCCACACGGTCGGGGCCGCCACGGCCAGGTAGTCGGTGAAGATGTAGGTGGTACCCGAGCTGTCGGCCCGCACCTCGGGCACGATGCTGTTCGAGGGCAGGGTCACCCCGGGATTGAGGGCTTTGATCTGCGGAGCGTTCCACGTCTTGATGGAACCGTCGAAGATACCGGCCAGCGTGGGGGCGTCCAACCGCAGGCGCTTGGTTACGCCGGGCAGGTTGTAGGAGATGCTGACACCGCCGAGGATGTCCGGGATCTGGATGACCTTGCCGGCCGACGCCGGCATCTTGGCCAGGTCGGAGCTCGACATGGGCACGTCAGAGGCGGCGAAGTCGACCGACCCGGACTCGAAGTCGGTGATGCCCGTGCCGCTGCCCACACCGGAGTAGTTCACCTGCAGACCGGAGTTGAGGCCGGTGTAGGTGTAGAAGGCCTTGGTGAAGAAGGGCTGGACGAACGTCGATCCGGCCGCGGTCAGCGAGCCCGAGGGAGCCTTGAGATCGGCAGCGATGAAGGCGGCGTTACTGGCGCTCAATTTGCCCCCGGGGGGCGCCGTCGTGGCTGTGGGCGTGGACGACGAGCTGCAGGCGGCCAACAACGTGCCCGCGGCAACCAGGCTGGCTGCGAGGAGCTGGGTCGCCCTGCGGCGCGGCCCCGTCGATGCGAGGGGGGTCATGATCGAATCCACTGGTGCTGGAACCTCCGTGTCGGCATTCTGCGGCCGTCGTTCCCGCCGCAAACAAAAGAGGTGCAAGAAGCACCCCGCTGCGACCGTACCCATCGGAGATGAACGTCGGGCGAACCCCCAGTGAACGGAGCACGAACATCAGGTGCTCTTGGGATGAACTCTCGGCGTTACACCGCCGAGCCGACGTCGCCCTCGTGCTGGTGGCGCAGGACCCGGAGCAGCTCCTCGTAGGGACCCAGCAGGTAGGCCTCGTCGCCGGGAGCAAAGCGGGTGCCCCGGCGGGGTGGGTGCTCGAGACGACCACCGTCCGCCGCCCGGCTCAGAGCGATCACCCGGGTCTGGGCCGGCAGGTCCTGCATGGCCAGGCCATCGAGCCCACGCCCCGGGGCCACGGTCAGTCGTCCGACCAGAAAGGGTTGCCCGCCCACGGTGAACGATCCGAGGATGTCCAGGCCGAGGGCGGCGCCAACGAAGCGAGGGGCGGCCAGCGCCGACGTCGAGCGCACGTGGCGGAAGTCGAAGTGGTGCTCGACGGTGTGGCCGAGGGCGCGGTCGAAGACCCTGAGCACGACCGGGACACTCACCCATCGGTCGCCCAGGAAGTCGCGGACCGCCAGCCCGGTCTCGATGTTGGTGAGATCGTCGCTGGTCAGGACGGCCACAGCCGCAGCCGCGTGGACATTGGCATCCTCGAGGGTCTGGCGTTGGGTGGAGTCGGCGATGAGCACCGGGACCCCACGGGCCCGGGCCTGGTTCAAGAACCGGTTGTTCTCGTTCCGCTCCACCACGACGACCTCTCGCCCCTCGGCCTGCAGTCCCTCGAGCACCCGGATGCCGACCGAGCCCAGTCCGATCACCACCACGTGGCCCTCGATTCCCACCAGGTGCTGGCGGCCGAGGGACTGCTCGATGCGCCACGAGACCAGCAGGTTGGTGATGAGGGCGAAGACGGTGGTGAGCAGCGTTGCCCCCATGACCATGAGGAAGATCCCGAAGATGAGGATGCCGGTGGACTGGCCGGAGAAGTAGAAGTCCCCGAAGCCCACCGTGGAGATGGTCTCCACGGTGAAGTAGAGGGCGACAAGCACGGACGGGTGGCCACCATGGGGGGTGCGGTAGGCGAGACGGAGGACCACCACCGACATCGCCACCAGCACGGCGGCGGACCCCACGGCGAAACGCAGGGTGGTGTTGGCGTCCGAGCCCACCACCCCGGCCACCCGCCGCACGAGCCCGGGTCGGGTCGAGGACCTGGAGCGCGGCCCCTGGCCGCCGTCATCGCTTCGTGTCGCGATACCGGCTTCGCTCAGCTCCTCGGGGGTGCCGAGCACCGTCACCCGGTCCCCGATCGACACCGTGTGATCGCGGCCCGGGCAGGCCACGGTGTCGGATCCATCCGACGGCACCACGGCCACCGGGGCCAGGGACCCGAACAGCGCCCGCAACGATGCGTACCGCTCCACCTCGACCTCGGCGGTCATGAACCGGGTACCGGCCAGTTCGATCTGGAAGGAATCGCTGCCCAGGCAGGCTTCGACGATGGAGGGTGCGGCCAGGGCGGCCACGTCCAGGACGGTGCCGGGCCCGGTGACCTGGGAGACTGCCGCTCCCACGGCGGCGTTGGCCAGCTGCACGACGACCCGGATCTCGGGGCGCAGCTCGCTGACGAGGAGGGCGGTCTCGAGGGTCTGGACCTCGGTGCGCTCGGCACAGACGACGGCGCGGGCGGTCGACAACCCCGCCTCCTCGAGGACACCGCCGATCCGGGGGCTCCCCACGATGTAGGGGATGCCCCACGCCTCGACCACCCGGACCAGACGCTGCTCGGGCTCGTCGTCGACCACCACCACGTCCACCCCGGCCTGGTTGAGCTGTTCGACCATCCGCAGACCGACGCCCTGGAGACCGCAGACGATCACATGGCCTTCCCGATGCTGTCCGAGGGTTCGGTCCATCCCGTTATGCTGCCCCACCTGCATTTCCTCCTCATTGCCGGAGTGTTTCCGGCAGGTGCCGGGTTTCGGGGCGGCCCCCAGCAGCGGGCCTCTTGCGTACCTACTCAGGCGTTAAGGGGAATACACGTTCGACTTATCTGTTGACCACTCAACAGCACATTGCTGGTGACTTTCGGAGGAACGATGGACGAATTGACTGAGAACCTGCCACTTCTGCCCCTGACCTCGGGTGTGGTGCTCCCGGGCATGGTCTTCACCATGGCCCTGGAGTCGGACGAGGCGAAGGCGGCCGCCGAGGCGGCCGAGGCCGCAGGGGGCCATTTCGTGATCGTCCCCTTCATCGACGGGCGTTACGCTTCGATCGGGGTGGTGTCCGAGGTCATGGAGACGGGCGAGCTCCCCGGTGGGATGCCGGCCGTGGCCGTGCGGGGTATCGACCGGGCCCGGCTGGGCACGGCGGTGCCCGGCACCGGACAGGCCCTCTGGGTCGAGGTCGAGCACCTGGCCGAGGTGCCGGTGACCGACGAGGCGACCGAGCTGGCCCGCGAGTACCGGGCCGTGGTCGAGAACATCCTCCTGAGCAGGGGTGCGGGACGACTGGCCGAACGTCTGGCCGACGTGACCGATCCGGGCCGCGTGGCCGACATGTCCGGCTACTCCCCCGACCTCTCCCTGGCTCAGAAGGTCGAGGTCCTCGAGACCGTCGATGTCGAGCAACGGCTGCGACTGGTCATCGCCTGGGCCCGCGAGGTCCTCGCCGATCTCACCCTGCGCGAGCGGATCAAGACCGACGTCGAAGAGGGCATGGAGAAGACCCAGCGCGAATTCCTGCTGAGGCGCCAGCTCGAGTCCATCCGCAAGGAGCTGGGACAGCTCGGGGAGGGCGACGAGAGTGCACCCGACGACTACCGCGGCCGGGTGGAGGGCAGGGACCTGCCCGAAGCCGTGCGCAAGGCGGTCGACCGCGAGGTCGACAAGCTCGAGCGGATGAGCGAGCAGAACCCCGAGCACGGGTGGATCCGGACCTGGCTGGATACGGTGCTTGAGCTTCCCTGGGGCGAGCAGTCCGAGGACCGGCTCGACATCGTGGAGGCGTCGCGCATCCTCGACGAGGACCATGACGGTCTACGCGATGTGAAGGACCGCATCCTCGAGCATCTGGCCGTGCGCAAGCTCCAGGCGGAGCGCGGCCTGGCTCCGGTCGGCGGACGGGGCGCAGGTGCCATCCTGGCCCTGGTCGGCCCCCCCGGGGTGGGCAAGACGTCGCTCGGCGAGTCGGTGGCCCGCGCCCTCGGACGATCCTTCGTCCGGGTGGCACTGGGCGGTGTCCGGGACGAGGCTGAGATCCGTGGCCATCGCCGGACCTACGTGGGGGCCCAGCCCGGCAGGCTGGTGCGCGCCCTGCGCGAGGCGGGGACGATGAACCCCGTGATCGTCCTCGACGAGGTGGACAAGCTCGGAGCCGACTACCGGGGCGACCCGTCCTCGGCCCTGCTCGAGGTCTTGGATCCGGCCCAGAACCACACCTTCCGCGACCACTACCTCGAGGTCGAGCTGGATCTGTCCAAGGTCCTGTTCATCGCCACCGCCAACATGGTCGACACCATTCCCGGGGCGCTGCTCGACCGGATGGAGATCATCCGTCTCGACGGCTACACCGAGGACGAGAAGGTGGCCATCGCGCGCCACCACCTGGTCGGTCGCCAACTCGATCGCGCCGCCCTGGGCGGCGACGAGGTCGTCATCACCGACGACGCCCTTCGGGTCATCGTGGGCGATTACACCCGAGAAGCGGGTGTTCGCTCGCTCGAGCGCGAGCTCGGCCGACTCCTGCGCAAGGTCGCCGCTCGCATCGCCTCGGACGGCACCGGGTCGGAGTCACACCTGACGGTCGACGCCGACGATGTCCGTGAGTGGCTCGGGCGCCCGCGCTTCTTCTTCGAGGCGGCGGACCGGACCGCGGTCCCGGGCGTGGCCACCGGGCTGGCCGTCACCGGAACCGGAGGCGACGTGCTCTATGTGGAGGCGACGATGATGGACGGGCCGGAGGGTCTGACCCTGACCGGGCAACTGGGCGACGTCATGAAGGAATCGGCGGAGATCGCCCTCTCCTATGTGCGCTCGCACGCGTCGGAATTGGGCATCGACCCGGCGGTGTTCGCCGGTAAGCGGTTCCACGTCCACGTCCCCGCCGGGGCCATACCCAAGGACGGGCCCTCTGCCGGGGTCACCATGACCACCTCGCTGGTGAGCCTGCTCCGCGGCGTGCCGGTCAGGTCGGTGCTGGGTATGACCGGCGAGGTCACCCTGCAGGGAAGGGTTCTTCCCATCGGCGGTGTTCGTCAGAAGGTTCTCGCCGCCCACCGGGCCGGGTTGACGCACGTCGTGCTTCCGGTCCGCAACGGACCCGATCTCGAGGATGTTCCCGAAGCAGTGCGCGAAGAGATGACCTTCCAACTGGCGTCGGACATCAGCGAGGTGCTCGATGCCGCGCTGTCGGACGGGTGCGGGGGGGCGGAGGCGACTCCGGACGCCACGCCGGACGCCGGCCAGGTCGCCGCCTGAGGGTCAGCCTCCGGCGAAGAAGCGGCTGAGGATGCGGGCCAGTTCGACCGGCTGGTCTCCTTGGATGCTGTGGCCCGCGCCCTCAACCGTGACCACCGGGTCGGTCGGTCGACGCCGACGGAACTCTGCTTCGTCGGCGTCGTCGACCACGGGCGAGAGCTTGCCGCGGGCCAGCAGGACCGGCACGGCGACGTGCTCGAGATCGTCCCACAGGGAACCGAAGTCGAGTGAGTCCACGTGGAGCCCGGTTCCGGTCGACGGTCGACCCAGTTGGTGGCGCCAGGTCCAAGACCCGTCCTCGCGCTGCACCGCGTTGTGGAACACCCCACGCCGTAGCGACGACTCAGATCGGGTGGGATTGAACTGGATGGTCCGTTCGAGGATCTCATCGAACGTGGCAAACGACTCCGGGCCGGCAAGAAAGGCGGCGATGTCAGAGCTCTTGTCGTGATCGACCCCGGGGGTGATGTCCACCAGTGCCAATCTCCTGACCGAGCCGGGATGCCGGGCGGCCAGGGCGATGGCGGTCATACCTCCGAGCGACATGCCCACCACCATGTCCGCGTCAGGGGCCAGTCGGGCCATGGTCGTAGCCACGTCCTCGGCCATGGCCCCCGTATCCAGGGCGCGTCCCTCACCGGGCCAGTCGGAGTGTCCGTGCCCGGGCAGGTCGATGGCCACCAGGGGCACGTCGAGGGCAAGCGCCACCGTGTCCCAGGTGTGGGCGTTCTGACCCCCGCCGTGCAGGAACACCATCCTGGCCGGCTCGGATCCCCAGACCAGGGCGCTCACCTTCCGGCCGCTGTCCATCTCGACGAACTCACGGCGCACGGTCGGCCGGCCCGACCAAGGAAGACCGGCCTCGTTGGCATTCTCCTCGAACAGCGAGAACTCGTCGTAGTGCCCACCGGCCGGTCCGCTCACGGCGCCCCCTCGTTCCTCGTCCCGTCCGTCGTCCCGGCCAGCACGTCAAGCAGTTCGCCGAGCGTCTCCTCGGAGACGGCGGAGGGCGTGTAGAAGCCCACCCGGTCGACCTGACCATCGAACCGGTCGGCGATGAGTGAGGCGACCTCCTTCGGGGACCCCACGGCAGCCAGTGCGGTGAGCATGGTGTCGTCGATCATGTGTGGCATCTCCTCCCAGCGACCCGACTTGGAGAGCTTATTGAGTTCCAGCTGCAGGTCCTCCCACCCCTCCACCTCGAGCACCGGCCGGTAGGCGGGCGTGGATGCGTAGAACGCGAGGAGCCACCGGCCGGCCAGCCGGGCGGCCTCGATCTCCACGTCGTTGCGCCCACAGCACACGATGACCTCGCCGGTGACGGTCAGCTCCCTTCTCGGTCGGCCGGCGCGGGCCAGACCCTCTTCGATGGCCGGGAGCGTGCGTTGGCGGAAATGACCGGCGGTGTTGAACGGCATGACCAGAAGACCGTCGGCAACTTCGGCCGCCAGACGCACCATCTGAGGCCCAAGTCCGCCGATGGCGATCGGCGGCATCCCGAAGGGGTGGGGGCCGGGGTTGAACGTGGGAGGCATCAGCGTGTGGGAGGTGAACTCTCCACGGAAGTCGAGCTGATCGCCCGACTGCCAGGTGGCGAAGATGGCCCGGAGGGCAGCTACCAGTTCGCGCATGCGGGCGATGGGGCGATCGAACGCGGCGCCGTAACGCTTTTCCACCTGGGCTCGGATCTGCGAGCCGAGCCCGAGGGTGAACCGCCCCTTCGACAGCAGTTGGAGGTCGTACGCCTGGTGGGCGAGTTGCACGGGGTTGCGGGGGAAGGCGATGGCCACGTTGGTGGCCAGCTCGAGGGTGGAGGTCGATACCGCGGCCAGGACAAGGGGAGTGAATACGTCGTGGGGCCCCTCGAAGGTGAACGCCCCGTCCACCCCGAGCTCCTCGAGGCGGCGGGCGTGCTCACCGGCATCGTCGAGGCCGAGCAGCATCGTGTCGAATTTCATCGGCTCTCCGACCTGCCCGTAAGTGCCGACTTCAGACGTTGGTCCCATCCCGCGTACCCGGTCATCGGAACATGCTCCCACCCGGAGGACCCGGCTGCTCCGGATGTCGGGGCGCGGCCGGGTGCCCTCGCCCCGTCGGTCGCGGGTGGCACACTGGACCCATGGCCCCCGTCCTCTGCGCGCCGGGCGGGACCGCCATCGCAACGGACCCGCCGGATTCCACCGTGTCAGGCCCCGATCCGGGCCGCGGGATGACCACCGACCCGGCCGGTCCTCCACTCGTATGAGCGGGCAACGCTGCCCGGCGTCCCTGACGCTGGCCACCTTCAACATCCATCTCGGCGTCGATGGCTGGGGGAGGCCCTTCGACGTTGTCGGGGAGTGCCGGAACCTCGATGCCGACCTGCTGATCATGCAGGAGTCGTGGGCACCGGATGACGGCAGCCCGAGCACGGCCACGGTGGTCGCCGGTCAACTGGGCTACTCCGTCGTGGCTGACGTCGGCCTGGCCCACGGCCGTCTTTTCGACCCCCATGTGACCGCCTCTGCCCGCTGGGGACCACCGATCGGACCCTGGCGGACGTCGTTCCGGCTCGATGACGAGCACTGGCGGCTGAGTCCCGACCGGGCCGGCTCCAGGTACGTCGACGGTACGTGGGGGCTGGCCATGCTGTCGCGACTGCCCGTTCACCGATCCACGGTCATTCCGCTGAAGAAGCTTCGTCGCGATGCCGCCCGGCGGGTCGTGATCGGGTGCGACATTGAACTGGAGGGCGGGCCGCTGGCCGTGTTCGGGACCCACATGTCCCACATCACCCACGGTTCGCACGCCCAGTACCGGCTCCTGAGAGACCTGCTTCCCCCACCGGCGAGCGCCTCGGTGCTGGCCGGAGACATGAATCTCTGGGGCCCGCCGGTCAACTCCTACCTCAGGGGTTGGCGACGGGCGGTCACCGTCCGCACCTGGCCGGCGTTCCGTCCTCACAGCCAGCTCGACCATGTGCTGATCACCCCACCCGTGTCGGTGCTCGATGCCCGGGCGGGAGCGTTTGCCGGATCCGACCACCTGCCGGTGGTGGTCACCCTGTCCGTGGACTGAGGTCGAGAATCTCGGCCGGTTGCGAGGTAACGTCCACCCGTGGCCGATCCACTGGCAGGATTCGAACAGGGGTTATTTTCCGCCGACGGCAAGGAGCGGGTGGTCTACCGGGCCGGGTCGGGCCCGGCCGTCATCGTGATCAGTGAGATGCCGGGCATCACGCCCGCAGTTGCCACCTTCGGGCGCACCGTGGTCGACGCCGGATTCACGGCGGTGATGCCTCACTTGTTCGGCGACGACGGCCGGACGGCCACCCCCGGGTACGTCCTCTCCTCCCTCACCCGCGCCTGCATCAGCCGCGAGTTCACCGTGCTGGCCCAGGGAAGGACGAGTCCGGTCATCAGCTGGCTTCGCGCCCTGGCCGCCGCGGAGCACGCAACGTGTGGTGGGCCCGGGGTCGGCGCGGTGGGCATGTGCTTCACCGGGGGATTCGCGCTGGGGATGATGGTGGACGACGTGGTACTGGCCCCGGTCCTGAGCCAGCCCTCCCTTCCGTTTCCCGTGACCAAGTCCCTCCGCCGTGACATCGGGCTGTCACCGGCCGACACGGCCCGCGTGCAGGCACGGGCCGCGGCCGGTACGTGCGTGCTCGGGCTCCGGTTCACCGGTGACAAATTTAGCCCGCCCGAGCGGTTCCAACACCTCCGCGAGCTCCTCGGCGATGCCTTCGTGGCCGTCGAGCTCGACTCCTCGACGGGCAATCCTCACGGCCACAAGAAGACCGCCCACTCGGTGCTCACCGACGATCTCGACGACCGGCCCGGGACCCCTACCCGCGCTGCGCTCGACCAGGTCCTCGAGTTTTTCCGGACACAGCTGATCGGGTGAGCCGGCTGGCCGAGTCGTGGAGGGCCAGGGGGCGCTACCTGAACCTGTGCGGTCATCGGATCTTCACGGTCGACGTGCCCGCGGTCGGAACCGAGTTGCATGCGCCGTTGCTCATTCTCCACGGGTTCCCGACGTCGTCGCTCGATTTCCACGGCATCGTCGACCGGCTGGCCGAAGATCGCCGAGTACTGCTTTTCGACATGCTCGGCTACGGCCTGTCCGACAAGCCGGACCGGGCCTACAGTTTCGCGATCCAAGCGGACATCGCGGTGGCCTTTCTCGGCGCCGTCGGGGTGAATCACCTGTCGTTGCTGACCCACGACATCGGCGACACGGTGGGCGGGGAGCTCCTGGCCCGCAATCTCGAGGGCAACTGGGACGTCGAGATTGCCGGGCGGATACTCAGCAACGGGAGCATCTATTTCGACCTCACCCAATTCAGCGCCGGGCAGCTCTTCCTCCTCGGGCTCCCCGACCAACGGCTGCCTGAGGATGCTCCGCTCGATCGGGCCACGGTGATGGCGGGCGTGACAGCAACGTTCAGCCACGCCAGCGTCGTCGACGACGACGAGATTGCCGGTCAGTGGGAGATGATCTCCCACCTGGACGGACAACTGCTGCTCCCCCGCCTCATCCGGTACGTCGAGGAACGGAAGCATGACGAGGCCCGCTTCACCGGAGCCATCGAGCGACACCCGTCCCCCCTGGTGGTGGTCTGGGGACAGGACGACCCCATCGCCGTGCCGTCCATGACCGATCGTCTCCTTTCGGCGCGATCCGACATCCAGCTCCACCTGTTGGAGGGGGTTGGCCACTACCCCATGGTCGAAGCGCCCGGCCGCTTCCTCGATGCCATCCTCGCGGCCGGCCCGTCGATCGGCTGAACCGCCCGCCGTCACGTGGTGCAGATGATCTCTCCGTGGAGCACGGCGAACCAGCCGGCCGGCGCCGCCGCCCACCGTCGGTAGGCGTCGGCGAACAGGTGGAGGTCGTCCATGGTGGCGATGCCGTGGGCGAGCAGCTGATCGGCCAACGCCGATTGGGTGAAGCGATCAGCCCACAGGTCCCCCCACCAGGCCCGGTCTCCCGGCGTTGCAAAGCACCAGACCGACGCGGACGGGATCACCGAGGAGAAGCCGACGCCCAGGGCCCAGTCGAGGAGCCTCCGCCCGGCATCCCAGTTCGCCCCGTTGAGCCGGGTGAGACTCCCGTACGCCTCGAAGGCGCGCTCCATGTGCGGGTCTTCGGGAAAGTACGTCATGGCCGGGTAGTCCCCGTCCCGAGCCGCGACGATCCCTCCGCGGCGGCATACCCGTCGCATCTCGGTGAGCGCCGCCACCGGGTCTCCCACATGTTGGAGCACCTGATGTGCGTGGACCACATCGAAGGCCCCGTCTTCGAACCTGAGGTCGAACAGATCACCCTGTTCGAAACTGACTGACGGGATGTCGGCACCGGCGGCGGCGGCTTCCTCGACGACCTCCGCGGAAGCATCGACTCCGATCACCTGCCCCGGGACCAGGTGACGGGCCAGATCGCAGGTGATGGTCCCGGGTCCACAGCCCACATCCAGCAGGGTCATCCCCGGGGAGAGCCGACTCAACAGGTAGCCGGCCGAGTTCTCCGCCGTTCGCCACCGATGGGAGCGCAACACGCTGTCGTGGTGGCCGTGGGTGTACGGAACATCGGTCATCTCCCCAGCATGAGCCGTGCCCCAGCCATTGGCAAACAAGATTTCCTCAACCCTCATATAAGATTGCTGAATGGCTGTCTCGGAGTGGCTGCGCACCTTCGTGGCCATCTACCGGTCGGGTTCCGTCAGTGGCGGCGCGGAACAGCGGAACCTGTCGCAGCCGGCGGCCAGCCAGCAGTTGGCCTCACTCGAGCGCCGGATTGGCCTGCCTCTGTTCATCCGTACGCCACACGGAGTCGAGCCCACCCGCCGGGGGCGCGAACTGCACGCCCAGGTGGCCGAAGCTCTCGACCGTTTGGAGCCCGTCCTCGTCGGGATCGACGGTGGAACCGTCAGCCCCGAAGCAGCCAGTACCCGCCTGGGCTCCTCGGCGGAGTTCTTTTCGTATGCCGTCGTCCCCCGGCTGGGACCGGAGTCCCCGGCACTCTCAGCCCGCTTCGGTCCGGACCACGTCATCCTCGATCTACTGGAGCACGGGGAACTCGACATCGCCGTCACCAGTGTCACCCCGGGAAGGCGGTCCCTGACCTCGACCCCGATCGGGGCCAAGCGGTTCGTGCTGGTCGGCTCGCCGGCACTGGCCCCGGATGAGCCCTTTGAATCGCTCACGAACCTCGGATCGTGGCTGGTCGGGAAGCCCTGGGTGGCTTTCAGCGCCGAGCTCCCGCTGACCCGTCGGTTCTGGCTCTCCGCACTCGGCCGGTCCTTCCAAGCCGATCTACGGCTGGTGGCACCCGATCTCCGTGTGGTGGCCGCGGCGGTGGCCCACGGACTCGGCATCAGTCTGCTGCCCACCTTCGCCTGCGCCGACGCACTGGCCCTTGGATCAGTGGTGGAAGTGCATCCGGTAGCAGAGGCCATCCCCGTTGAGCCTTGGTTCGCCTGCACCCGAGTGGCCGACGTCGGTCGGGAGCACCTGAACCAGCTCATCGGCCGGCTGTCGCCATCCGGCGTCGGCTGACCGGCCCGGCTGAGGCATCCGGACACGCCTCATCCGCCCACGCCGGCTACGGGAATGCCCTCTTCGAGATAGAGGGGGCCGGTGGCAGCCAGTACGCGCCCGACTCTCCGCCCGACCGGTCCGCTCAACCGTCGGGCCGCCTCGTCTGCATCGACCCACCGGTGGCCTTGGATCTCCTCTGCCTGCAGGACGATCCGGTCCTTCTGATCACCGCCGACGGAGCCGCAGTCAAAGAGGAACCGAAGCCCACCGGGACGCCTGGCCCTCGGGCGAAGAAAATCTACGCAGGCCAACCGGCCGGACGTGACGGTGAGCCCCGTCTCCTCGAGCACCTCGCGTCGGCAGCCCTCCCACGGGGATTCCCCGTTCTCTTCGATCTGGCCTCCGGGTATGGTCCACCCCGATTTGTACGTGGGTTTGAGGATGAGGATCCGGCCCTCTCCATCAGCGATCAACGCGCCGGCCGAGGCGGGTATGCGCGGGATGACGAATTCGGTCACCACAACATCATCACCGAATTCGGCGGTCGACCCATCCGTGGCCACCTCCCGCTACTCCTCGTTGGCCGCTCCCGAGCCAGTAACTTCGTTTGCTCGAATTGGCCCAATTATCGGCTGTAGGCGATAGGGATTGACTACTTCTAACGGCTACAGACGATAATTACGCCAATTCCGAAATCTGGACGAGCCACAGCCGGTAGGTTTCGCGGCTCCCTTGGTCTCAGGTTTC
>JBEKOI010000006.1:0-32900 GCA_049521915.1 Acidimicrobiales bacterium
TCGCTTGGCTGAGAAGCCACGTGTCCACCCCAACGTAGGAGCGATTCGCCGGCGGGCGCCGCAGGCAGTCCCGCCGGCGCGGTGGGTGGGAGCTCCGGGGCAATGGTCTATCTAGCCGCCGTCATCGGAAAGAGGTGGGGAGAGTGCGCGGGCCTGAAGGTCGGAGCCATCGACTTCGCCTCGAACACGGTAGCCATCGTCTCGCAGTTGACCCGTGGCCACAGAGGGGCGATCGTCGATGGCGCACCCAAGTGGCAGAGTCACCGAACCATCGCCGCTCCGAAAGCGCAGATGGACATGCTGTCCGATCACCTGCGTATTCGAGGATTGTCAGCCGGAGACACCGATGGTTATGTGTTTGTCGCTCCAGATGGCCGGGAACTGCACTATTCGAACTGGCGCCAGCGCGTCTGGGTTCCGGCCATGACCTCGGTGGGACTCGAGGGGCTCACCTTTCACGCACTCCGCCATGCCAACGGCGATGGTTGCCCTCAGCGTCGACATCAAGACGGCGCAGGTCCGAGTGGGGCACAGGCGCGCCTCAACCCTCCTCGACATCTACGCCCAGGCGACCACTGCCGCAGACCGCAGGGCTGCCGACGACCTCGGCCGGCACTTCTTGGGCGACCAAGACGACGGTCAAGCCAGGACAAACGACTGGTGGGACTGGTGGGGCTAGTGGGGCTAGCAAGAATCGAACTTGCGACCTCAGCATTATCAGTGCTGCGCTCTAACCGACTGAGCTATAGCCCCGCAAACCGGTGAACGACGCTACACCACGCTTACGTGTCGCCGGCCACCTCACCGGCCACCGCAGCCACCGCGGCCACGGCGTCACCGCCGTCGAGGTTCATGACCCGGACACCGGTGGCATCGCGACCCTGCGAGGCGATTTCGCGCACGGCTGTACGAATGACGATCCCCGAGGTCGAAATCAGCAGGATCTCGTCCTCCAGCCCGGCCATGAAGGCAGCCACCACACGGCCCCGCTTGGCCGTCAGGCGGATCCCCCGCACCCCTTGGCCCCCCCGACCCTGCCGGTTGAAGCGCTCGAGCTTCGTCCGCTTGCCGTAGCCGGCGTCGGTCACCAACAGGATGTCGGCCTCGTCCCGGGCCACGTCGCACGACACCACCTCGTCGCCGGCCTTCAAGCGCACACCCCGCACACCCGCTGCGTCACGACCCATGGGCCGCACATCCTGCTCGGAGAAGCGGATGGTC
The DNA here is from genome assembly GCA_049521915.1 of Acidimicrobiales bacterium. Lineage (GTDB taxonomy): Bacteria > Actinomycetota > Acidimicrobiia > Acidimicrobiales > RAAP-2 > Bog-756. The sequence continues at coordinate 1,222 of JBEKOI010000006.1, forward strand.
ATCCCCGACTGGGTGACCAGGAACACATCGTCCTCTCCGCGGGTCTCGACCACCCGGACCAGCTCGTCGCCATCCCGCAGGTTGATGGCGATGAACCCTTCGCGCCGCGACTTGTCGTACTCGCTGAAGGAGGTCTTCTTCACCTGTCCCATTTTCGTGCTGAACACGAGGAAGCTCTCGGCCGGGAAGTCGCGGGTGCCGATGATCGCCTGGATGCTCTCGTTCGGAGCCAGGGGGAGGAGGTTGACGACGGCCGTGCCTCGGGCCGTCCGCTCCTTCATCGGGATCTCCAACGCCCGCAACCGGAACACCCGGCCCCGGTTGGAGAACAGCAACAGGTGGGCGTGCGACGACGTGTGCACCACGTCGTCGATGAGGTCCTCTTCCTTGAGCTTTGCTCCCTGCACGCCGCGGCCTCCACGGCCCTGGGTGCGGAACGCATCGGCCGACACCGCCTTGATGTAGCCGGCGCGGCTCATGGTGACGACCAGTTCCTCGTCGTCGACCAGGTCCTCGACGTTCATGTCGCCCGGATCGTGGGTGATCACCGTGCGGCGTTCGTTGGCGAACTTCTCGCGGATCTCACCCAGCTCGGAAGCGATGACCCCCCGCAGCTTCGCCGGGTCCCTCAAGATCGACTCCAGTTCGGCGATCTCCTCCAGGAGCTTGGCCAGCTCCTCTTCGAGATTGCTCCGACCCAGTCGGGTGAGCCGGGCCAGTGTCATGTCCAGGATGTGGTTGGCCTGTTCCTCCGAGAACTCGAACGGCGTGGCCTGGAGTGTGGCCAGCGCCGCGGGTCGGTCGTCCGAGCCCCGGATGGCCGCGATGACCTCGTCCAGCATGTCGATGGCCTTGAGCAGTCCCTCGACGACGTGGGCCCGGGCCCGGGCCTTGTCCAGGAGGAACTGCGAACGCCGTGTCACCACGTCGACCTGATGGGCCACGTAGTGGGTCAGCATCTGGGCCAGGTTGAGCGTCCGCGGCACCCCGTCGACCAGCGCCACCGCGTTGACGCTGAAGGTGGTCTGCATCGGTGTCTGCTTGAAGAGGTTGTTGAGCACCACGTTGGCGTTGGCGTCCCGCTTCAGTCGGATCACCAGCCTGGTCTTACCGCCGGAGGAATCGTCCTGGGCTTCGGCGATGCCGTCGAGATCGCCGGCCCGGACCAGGTCCTCGATCTTCTTCGACACCGAGGCGATCGACGCCTGGTAGGGCATCTCGGTGACCACGATCCGCGTCTCGCCGGCCCGCCCCTCTTCGATTTCCGCCACCGCTCGCATCTTGATCGAGCCCCTGCCCGTGCGAAGGGCGTCCAGAATGCCCTGCCGGCCCAGGATCAGCCCGCCGGTGGGGAAGTCGGGACCCTTGACGAATTCCATGAGATCGTCAGGGCTGGCATCGGGATGCTCGAGCAGGTGAACCGTGGCGTCGATGGCCTCACCCAGGTTGTGGGGCGGGATGTTGGTGGCCATCCCCACTGCGATGCCCTGCGAACCGTTGACCAGCATGTTGGGGAAGCGTGCGGGTAGGACCGTCGGTTCTTCGGACGTGGCGTCGTAGTTGGCGACGAAGTCCACGGTCTCCTGGTCGATCCCGTGCATGAGCTCGAGGGCCAGCGAGCCGAGCCGGCACTCTGTGTACCGCATGGCTGCCGGCCCCTCATCGGGTCCGGTCCCACCAAAGTTCCCATGGCCATCGATCAGCGGATGGCGCATGGAGAATTCCTGGACCATCCGGGCCAGGGCCTCGTAGATGGCCGAGTCGCCGTGGGGATGGTACGAGCCCATCACGTCCCCGACGACCTTGGCACACTTGTTGCGGGGTCGGTCGGGCAGCAGGCGCTGGTCGTACATCGAGTACAGGATGCGGCGATGGACCGGCTTCAGGCCGTCACGTACGTCCGGGAGCGCTCGCGAGACGATGACCGACATCGAGTACTCGAGAAAGGAGCGCTCCATCTCCTCTTGGATCTCGATGGGCTCGATGAACCCCGAGATCTCTTCGTCGGTGCCCGATCCCCCGGTGCCCGATCCCCCGGTCCCGTCGTTCTCACGTCCTGGCATTCCTAGGTCCTATCTGCATCACTGACTGTCACTGAATTCGAGATCAGGCGGATTGGGGCGGCTCCACCCGGGCACCGACTAGATGTCGAGGAAACGTACGTCTTTGGCGTTGGTCTGGATGAACTGGCGACGGAGGTCGACGTCCTCGCCCATCAATACGGAGCAGACCTCGTCGGCGATGGCTGCCTGCTCGACGGCGATCTGGAGGAGGGAGCGCTTGCCCGGGTCCATGGTCGTCTCCCGCAGCTCGGCGTAGTCCATCTCGCCGAGTCCCTTCAGGCGCTGGAACTCCTTGGTGTGATTGGGGTTCTCGAGGAGGAACGCCGCTCGGGCGGCATCATCCTTGAGGTATGCCTTCTCCTTGCCCACCTCGGTCGAGTACAGCGGTGGTTGGGCGACGTAGACGAAGCCACCTTCGACCAGCGGCTTCATCTGGCGGAAGAAGAACGTGAGCAGCAACGTCCGGATGTGCGAGCCGTCGACGTCGGCGTCGGCCAGGATGATGATCTTGTGGTAGCGGATCTTCGTGACGTCGAAGTCCTCCGCCAGACCGGCGCCGATGGCCGAGATGAGCGCCTGGATTTCGGTGTTCTTCAACATCTTGTCGATACGGGCGCGCTCGACGTTGAGGATCTTCCCCCGGATGGGGAGGATGGCCTGGGTCTGGGGGTTGCGGGCGTCCTTGGCCGAGCCCCCGGCCGAGTTCCCCTCCACGATGAACAGTTCACTGGCCCGCGGGTCCCGTGACGAGCAGTCGACGAGCTTTCCGGGCAGGCCGGCGCCGTCGAGGGCCGACTTACGCCGGGTGAGGTCGCGGGCCGATCGAGCGGCCACACGGGCGCGGGCCGCCAACATTCCCTTCTGGATGATCTGACCGGCCTCACGGGGGTTCTCCTCGAACCAGTCGCTCAACTTCTCGTTGGTGGCCCGCTCGACGAGGGAACGCACCGGGACGTTGCCGAGCTTGGCCTTGGTCTGACCCTCGAATTGGGGATCCTGGAGGCGGACCGAGATGATGGCGGTCAGGCCCTCGCGGATGTCCTCGCCGAGGAGGTTGTCATCCTTCTCCTTGAGGGTGCCTTTGGCACGCGCGTACTTGTTAGCCACATTGGTGAGCGACTTCTTGAACCCCTCCTCGTGCATACCGCCGTCGATGGTGGAGATTCCGTTGGCGAACGAGTGGATGCTCTCGTAGAAACCGGTGTTCCACTGCAGGGCGATCTCCACCTCCATGGTCTCTTCGCGCTGGTCGAGCGAGGCGACCTTGCGGAAGAGCGCTTCTTTGGACGCGTTGAGGTGCCGCACGTAGTCGACGATGCCGTCCTTGTACTTGAAGACCTGCGACTCTTTGCCGTCGGGCCGCTCATCCACGAACCGGATCTCGAGTCCCTTGTTGAGGAACGCCATCACCTGGAGGCGCTCCATCACCGTCTGGGCCCGGAACTCGACCTCCTCGAAGATGCTCGGGTCCGGCCAGAACGTCACGGTCGTCCCGGTCCGGCCCCGAGGGGCGCGACCGGTGATCTCGAGCTTGCCGGTGGGATTGCCCCCGTCGACGAACTCCAGGACGTGGTGGTCGCCGTCGAGGTCGATCTCCAGCAACAGGCGGGTGGACAGTGCGTTCACCACCGAGACCCCCACACCGTGCAGCCCGCCGGAGACCTTGTAGCCGCCGCCTTCGCCGAACTTGCCGCCGGCGTGGAGCACGGTCAGCACCACCTCCGCGGCCGACTTTCCCTGATGTTCCTTCATCGGTCCGGTCGGGATGCCGCGCCCGTTGTCGGCTACCCGTACCCCTCCGTCGGCCAGCAGCGTGACGTCGATCTGGGTGCAGTAACCGGCCATGGCCTCGTCCACCGCGTTGTCGACAACCTCCCAGACGAGGTGATGAAGTCCCGTCGGGCCGGTCGACCCGATATACATCCCCGGTCGCTTCCGTACCGGCTCGAGACCCTCCAGAACAGTGATGTCCTCAGCGGTGTAGGTGGGTTCTTCCTGCCCGCCGCCCTCTTCTTTTTTCAGCGCCACAGGCGCGCCCTTTCCAACATCGATTGACTGAGCGGGAATCAGCGCAACGAGAGAGCCTCCACGCCTTTGTCGGCCACTGCGAGTACCCGATTCCAAAGCTCCAGTGTAGCCGTCGGAGGTGTCGACCCTGACCGATGATGGCGGTGGGAACGGGGCCGGCTAGCGGCGGACCCGGACCTCGAGGCGGCCCGGCCTCGGCGCTCCGGTTTCCTCCACCACCCGGTCCAAGAGCTCGTCCCCCAGGCTGCGGACCTGGGTGGCCCACGCCGGGTGATCGGCCGCCACCACCAGGGATTCGTTGTCGAGCCGGACGGGCTGCACGTGGCCGGCCATGGCCGGACCGACGATGTCGGGCCACCGGGCGAAGAGGAGTCCGATCCCTTTCGAGTCCTCCAGGCCCAACTGTCTCGTGACCGCGTCGAGCGAGGTTTCGAGGCGCCGGGGGCCTTTCTCGCGCTCGTTTGGTCCGGAACCCACTAGCCCGCGCCCGTCTCTTCGCCTCCGGCCATGCGGTCGCCGGCATCCACCGGATAGATCTTTGCCGCCGCCACCTCGGCGGGAGCAGGAAGGGCCGTGGTCAAGAGCGCCTGGCCGGGGGGGAGGCCCGCCAGCAACGCCTTGGCCCGGAACGGGTCGAGCTCCGAGAACACGTCGTCGAGGAGCAGCACCGGCGGGGTGCCCAGTCGCTCTGTGGCCAGCTGATGGGCGGCGAGCTGCAGGGCCAGGGCCAGCGACCGCTGCTCCCCTTGGGAGGCGTGGGTACGGCTGGGGAGGCCCCCGAGGGAAAGTTCGAGCTCGTCGCGGTGAGGTCCGGTCAACGAGAGGCCGCGTTCCATGTCCTTCGCCCTGGACTCGGCCAATGCATCGAGAAGGCGGCCCGACCACGACCGCTGGTAGTCGAGGGTGACGGTGGTGGCCTCGCCGGCCAGGCGTGAGTAGTGGGCTTCGGTTATCGGCGCCAGCTGGCCGACCAGCGACTCACGAGCCTCCACCAGAGCGGTCCCTGCGGCGTCGAGACGTGTATCCCACACGTCGAGTGTGCTGGCCACGTCGGCACTCGGTTTCCGGCCCGACGTCCGCAACAGCGCCGACCGCTGTCGGAGGATCTTTTCCACGTCCTCCGCGGCCCGGGCGGCCTTCGGGTCGACCACGGCCATGGTCTCGTCGAGGAACCTGCGCCGTTCGGACGGTCCCGAGCGGACGACCCCGATGTCCTCGGGGGAGAACACCGTCGTCCTCAACGCGTCGTGGAGGTCGCTCCGGCGCCGGACGACCTGGCGGTTGACCATCGTGCGCCATCGCCCGGTGTTCGAAACCTCGGCTTCGATGCTGACCAACCGCCCGTCCACCATGGTGACAGCTCTGAGGATCGCTTGTTCCGCACCTCTCCGGACGAGGGACTCCCGTGGCGAGCGGCGGAACGACTGAAGGGTCGACAGGTAGGTGATCGCCTCCAGAACACTTGTCTTGCCTGCACCGTTGCGACCGGTGATGACCGTCGTCCCGAGAGGATCGGGCTCGATGCTCAGCTGGGCGATGTTCCGGAAGTCGGTGAGTTCCAGTGAGACGAGGTGCACGAAGAGCGGGCTGCGACGTTCGGTGTAACTACGAAACCCGTACGGGCATCAGGAGGTAGTGGAAATTGGTCTCCTCGGCCGCCCGCACGGTGGCCGGCTTGGTGGCGTCGACCGTCTCGAGGAGGACTTCGTCCCCCGACACAGCCTCGACCCCGTCGATCAGGTAGGTGGGGTTGAACGCGATGGTGAGCTCTGACCCCTCGAAATCGGCGTCGACGGTCTCGCTGGCATCGCCCACCTCCTGTGACACCACGGTCAGGTCCACCCCGCCGCTGCGCATGGAAAGACGGACCGGTGTGGTGTTGTCGCGGACCAGCAGCCGCACCCGCCGGAGTGCGTCCAGCAAGGAGTCTTTGCCCACATGGAGGCGGTTGGGGTACTCGGACGGGATCAACTGCCGATAGTCGGGATAACTCCCGTCGAGGAGCCGCGTGCTGATCTTGACGTCACCGGAGGTGAACGTCACGTCATGGTCCCCGATGGACAGGCCGATCGCAGGTGCCGACCCGGCCCCTTCGCCTTCCCCGTCCGTCCGGTCAGAGGGGTCGTCCTTGGTCCCGGCACCCAGGACCGGGAGCTTTTGCAGTTCCGCCAGCGCTCGGGCCGGTACCAGGATCTGCGAGCTGTCGGTCAACGCATCGCTGCCGTCGATGTCACGCATGGCCAGCCGGTAGGAGTCGGTGGCCACCAAGCGGATGCCGCCACCCTCGGCGGCAATGAGCACGCCGGTCAGGAGTGGCCGGGCGTCGTCGCTGGAAGCGGCCCGCACCACCTGGCGGAGTGCACCGGCCAGGCTCGACGCGGGCAGGAACGTAGCTGGTTGGGGGGGTTCCGGCAACGACGGGAAGTCGTCCACCGGAAATGTCCGGAGGCTGAAACGGGACCGGGCGGCACCGATCTCGATCTTCTCCCCTTCCGATTCGATGGTCACTGCCCCCGGTTCGAGCGACCGGACGATATCGGCCAGCAACTTGGCCGGGGCCACGCACACGCCATCGGAGATGCCGATGACCTCGGTCGAGGCGTGGACGGTGAGATCGAGGTCGGTGCCCACCACCCCGAGGTGGTTGGCCTGCGATTCGATCCGGACCCCCCCGAGGGCCATCGAGGTCGAGGTACGGGAGCTCACGGCACGACCCGCGGTCGTCAGGACCTCCACCAGGGAGTCGCGCTCACATCGGAACTTCACCAGGAGGTCCTTTCTTTTCTTTAGCAGGTATTTAAATTTGATAGTGATGGTAGTAAGGCCTGTGGATTGTGGATAAGCGCTTTACCGCCCAGCACAAGACCGGTTTTTCGATCAGGCGGTCATCCCCCGAACACCAGCGGCTGATGCCATCAGGTGTTCTTTGGGTGACTGGTTATGGACAAGTTCATCTGAGTTCACAGAATTGCCCCAGATTGGTGCCGAGATATCCACAGATAGTGCACAACCTCTGGATACAGGCAGGCCGGAGGACCAGGAAGGGCACCGTTGAGCGTGGATCCCGAGCGCCGACCGGGGGTCCGGATGGTCATGGGCCACTCTTGATCCGGACGATGAGGTCGGTCACCTGGTTGTAGGTCTGGTGACGTTCTTTCATGAGCGTGGCGACCTTGTCGACGGCGTGCATGACGGTCGAGTGATCGCGCCCCCCGAACTCCCGTCCGATGGCCGGATAGCTGAAATCGGTCAATTCCCTGAACACGTACATGCTGACCTGGCGGGCGGTGACGAGAGGCCGCCGGCGGTTGGGACCGCAGATCTCCTCGACCGAGAATCCGAAGGTATCGGCTGTGGCATTGAGGATGACATCAGGCGTGATCCGCCTGGGTTGGTCGGCCGAGACGATGTCGGACAGGACCACCTCGGCCAGCTCCCTGCTCATGGGCTGGCGGTTGAGGCTGGCGAAGGCGGTCACCCGGATGAGAGCGCCCTCCAGCTCACGGATGTTGTCCTTGACGTGGGTGGCGATGAATTCGAGCACGTCGTCGGGCACGTCCACCTGCTCATGCTCGGCCTTGGTCTGAAGGATGGCCAAGCGGGTCTCGAGCTCGGGCGGCTGAACCTCGGTGATGAGGCCGGACAGGAACCGGCTCCGGAGCCTGTCCTCCAGTGTGGCGATCGACTTGGGGGGGCGGTCAGAGGTGAGCACGATCTGTTTCGAGGCCCCGTAGAGGGAGTTGAACGTGTGGAAGAACTCCTCCTGGAGGGACTCCTTGCGTTCCATGAATTGGACGTCGTCGATGAGGAGGACGTCGCACTCCCGGTACCGTCGCTTGAACGCGGTGGTGGTGTTGGTGCGGATGGCGTCCACGAACTCGTTCATGTAGGTCTCGGTGGTCACGTACCGCACGTGGCGCCCGGAGAAGTTCTCGAGGACGTAGTTCCCGATGGCGTGCAGGAGATGGGTCTTGCCCAGGCCGGCGTCGCCGTAGATGAACAGGGGGTTGTAGGACCGTGCCGGGGATTCGGCCACGGACTGGGCCGCGGCGTGGGCGAATCGGTTGGATGAGGCGATCACAAATGTGTCGAAGGTGTAGCGGGGATCGAGCACGGGGAAGTCGATGCGATCACCAGACCTCTCCCCACCTGGCCTTTTCTGATTCTCATGCCACAACGACGATCCGGCGGAGAAACCGGCTCCGGACCGAGCGCCGGCCCCCGTCAATTGGGGGTCGACGATGGGGGGGCTTTCTTCGGCCGGTTCGTACACCGGCGCCACCACTTCGAGCTGCACTTCGAGGTCGCGCCCCACAGTGCCGGTGACGGTGTCCTGGATGAGGCCGAGGAATCGGGACTCGACCCGGTCTCTGATGAGCGTGTTCGGCACACCCAACACGATTTCGCTCTCCTTGATGGAGAGCGGGGTGATCCCTGACAGGTAGGCCTGCCAGATGGCATCGGACACCTGCTCGCGTAGTGCTTCTGAACACAAAATCCACAAGCTTTCTGTGTCGTTCACGTGGGCCTCCGCCCTTGGACTGTCGATTTGATCCACAGCACTTTCCACAGCTGTGGACAGCATCCGTTCGTGTGCACGGCACCGGAGGGCCGCGACCCGGGTGCTGCTGTGATCGGATACCTGCTTCGTTCGTTTGAGCCAAGTGGCGGGCCGGTCGGATCCTGTATGTCCAGAAGCCACTTGCTGTGTTCGGAACGGTACACCGTGCCCACCCGACGTGCCTCCCGGTGAGCGACTAGAGCGGGTGGCGGTTTGCGCCTAGCATGTAGGGGAATGCCCAGACCCCTGTGATCGGGGTCCCCTGCCGTCTGTGACACCAAAGTCCACGGTTCAGGGCGGAGGAAGGAAGTTGGAGAAATGAAGCGGACCTATCAGCCAAACGTACGCAAACGGGCCAAGACCCACGGATTCCGCAAGCGGATGTCGAGCAAGGCCGGGCGCGCCGTCATCCGGTCGCGCCGGGCGAAGGGACGCCATCGGCTGTCGGTGTGAGCGCCACCGCCGCTCCGGCCGACCGGACAGCGACGACCGGTGTCGGGGCAGTCAGGTCGCGCCGGGTGTTCGAGGAGCTCCGACGGAGCGGCACCCGCGGGCGCTCGGGACCTCTGGTCATCAGTTTCTTGAAGCAACCCTCCTGGTCAGGGGTGCAAGTGGCGTATGCCGTCAACCGGCGGGTGGGAAGTGCAGTGGTGAGGAACCGGCTGAAGCGGAGATTGCGGGCCATCGTGTCCGAGCGGGTGTCGTCCCTTCCGGCAGGCACTTACGTGGTACGAGCAGGACCCGGTGGGTCATTGTTGGGATTCGACGAACTGAGGGTGGCTATGAACCAAGCGTTTGAGAGGGCCACGAGTGGTCGGCCTCGCCATTCCGCGGTCATCGGCACACCCGACCGCGGAGGGGTCCGGTGATCACCTCTCAGGACGTACTGGGGCCCGGTGCGGAGCTCTCGCCCGTCCCCGACCCCGCGCCCGAACGGGGAAACGCCCAGGCCCGCCGCCTGTCCACCGGTTGGATGATCGCCGGGATCCGCGGCTACCAGTTGATGCGCTCGGGGCGGCCGACGGGATGTCGGTTCCTCCCGACCTGCTCTGACTACGCGGTCCAGGCCATCGAGGTGCACGGTGCCACCCGCGGTGCGTCGCTCACGCTCCGACGACTTCTGCGATGCACTCCCTGGGGTGGACATGGCGTCGATCCCGTCCCCGATCGGAGGACCCCATGTTCGGATCACTGACCACACCGATCGGCAAGATCTTCCAGCCCTTGCTGGACTTCGTGGGATCCGTCCTGGCCTTCTTCTTCTCGATCATCCCCAACTATCCGATCGATGTGGCCCTGCTCACCATCGTGATCATGGCCGCGCTCACCCCGCTGACCGTCAAGAGCACCAAGAACATGGCGGCCATGCAGGCCCTTGGGCCCGAGATGAAGAAGTTGCAGCAGAAGTACAAGGGCGCCGAAAACCGGGCCCAGATGAACGAAGAAATGATGAAGCTCTATAAAGAGCACAATGTGAACCCCGCCTCGGGGTGTTTACCCATGCTATTGCAGATGCCGGCATTCTTCGTTCTCTACAGCGTGATCCGAGGGATCACCAACACGGTCACCATCCCCAAGCACACGGTCACCGTCGATGGGGTCAAGACGGTCGTGCCTGCACAAATCAAGGCGATCCCCCGCTACATTCCCGATCCGTCGAAGATGCGGACAGACATCGTGGCTGCTCATGGGCAACTGAACTCGTTCGGAATGGACTTTGCCCAGAAGCTGCTGTCCCATCACTCGAGCTTGATCGTGGCCATCCCCTACCTGTTGCTGGTGGCTGCTGCTGTCGGATTGCAGTACCTGCAGATGGCCAGGCTCAACGCCCGCAATCCTCAGGCCACCCAGGCAAACCCCCAGGCGGCAATGATCCAGAAATACATGCCACTCATATTCGGGTTTATTTACCTTAATGTGGCAGCTATCCTGAACGTTTATTTTATATTTTCGAGTGCAATACGCATCCTCACGCAGGAAATCCTCTTCCGGAAGGGCATCGTGGCCGGTCCGCCCGTGGCCCCCCCGGCGGCTGGGGCCAAGAAGGGCCCGGTCGTAGACCGGACCGAGCGGGCACTGCCCAAGGCGAAGACCGCAGGCACCGGACAGGCGAAAGGTGCAGCGGGCGCGAACGGGACCAACGGAAAGGGACGGCCGGACGGGGCCAAGGCGCCCCCGGCCAGTTCGGGCCAGTCCAAGCAGACCGGATCGGCCAATGGAGTCAATGGGAAGAAGGCAACCGCCCCCGGCAACCGCCCCCGTCCCGGGCCGGCGCAGAAGAGCACAAAGAATTCGACGAACGGTACGAACGGATCCGAGGCGGCAGGATCCGATGAGGAAGGCGCGACCCAACCAAAGGAGCACCCCCGCTCCAAGGCGAAGCGCGAGAGAAAGGCCCGGTAACAGGTGGAGTGGGTGGAAGCCAGTGGGAAGACGCTGCCGGAGGCCAAGGAAATAGTCCTCGACCTTCTCGGAGTGGCTGAGGACGACGCCGAATTCGTGGTGCTGAGCGAGCCCAAAGCCGGCCTGTTCGGTCGAATGCGAGGGGAGGCCCGGGTGCAAGCCCGGGTGAGGCCGGTGGTTCCCCCGCCGAAGCGTGGTCGGCGACCGAAGTCGGATCGTCGGCGCGAGGGAGGCGATCGCTCTCGGAACGGTGGAGGGAGCCGCAAGAGCGGGGCGGTGGCTTCGGGCCGCGGGGACCAGCAGAAGAGCAGCTCTTCGCGGACCTCTGAAGCCGGAAACGGCAGGCGGCCGGCCAGTGGCGGAGGTAACAATGGGGCGGCGGTCGACCCAGCAGACATCGATGGGTCCGATAGGGCGGGACAGGAGTCCAACGGATCCAAGCCAGCCGCGTCGGGGAGATCGAACCGACGGCGACGCGGGGCCCGGAGCGGTAGTGGTGGCCAGAACGGTGGTCAGCCAAAAGAGCAGGGGAAAGAAAGTACCGGACCCAAACCCGGGGAGAGCGAGAGCAAGATGGAAGAGTCACTGACACTCGAGCAGCAGGGCCAGGCGGCGGCAGATTTCGTCGCCGGGCTGGTCCGGGAATTCGGACTCGATGCCGAGGTTGGCTATTCGGAGATCGACGAGGACACCGTACAGGTCGCCGCCGTCGGCGACGACCTCGGTCTGCTGGTCGGACCCAGGGGAGCGACGCTTTCGGCGGTTCAGGATCTCACCCGGACATTCGTGCAGCGTCAGTCCGAGAATCGCACCGACCGAATTCTGGTCGATGTCGGTGGTTACCGGGAGAAGCGGGTGGCCGCTCTCCGGCGATTCACCGAGGGGATCGTGCACGAGGTCATCGAGTCGGGCGACGAGCGGGCACTAGAGCCGATGTCGCCGGCCGACCGTAAGGTCGTCCATGACACAGTCAACGAGATTGAAGGTGTCGGGACGCGTTCCGACGGCACGGAACCGACGAGATATGTGGTGATCGCTCCGTCGAGCTGATCCTCGTTGGGGGCGGAGCGTGACCCAGCCACAGGGAACGAGCGGGTCCGTCGGAGCGCTCCGGAGTCGGGTCAAGCCCTGGGTCGCAGAGGCACTGGGGCGGTCAGCGCAACTTGGATTTCTGGGCGGGATGTCCGTCGGCGACCAGATCGACCACGCTCTCGGTTTCGTGCACGCTGCCGAGTCCCGCATGGAGGAACCCCCCGCGGCCGTCGTCGATTTGGGATCGGGAGGCGGAGTCCCGGGCCTCGTGCTGGTTTCCTGTTGGTCCGGAAGCCGGATCCTTCTCATCGAGAGCAATGAGCGCCGGGCCGAGTTCCTTCTGGACGAGTGCTCGGGCCGGGCCGGGACGGGAAAAGTGGAGGTCTTGCACTCTCGTGCCGAGGATGCTGCCCACGCGGCATCGTTCCGAGAGAAGTTCGACCTGGTCACATCCCGCTCGTTCGGCGCCCCTGCGGTTGCCGCTGAGTGCGGCGCTCCGTTCCTGGCCGTGGGTGGACTGATGGTCGTCTCGGAGCCGCCGGACAGCGACGGAGGTCGATGGCCGTCAGATGCGTTGACCCCTCTCGGAATCGAACCCTCGACCCGGCTTCGGTTCAACGACTCCTTCGGATATCAGGTCCTGACCAAGTTTCAAGAGACCCCCGATAGGTTCCCGAGGCGCGTCGGCGTTCCGGCGAAGCGCCCCCTCTTCTGACGCCGGAGGCCTCGCGCTCACATGGCGGTGACGGAGCCCCGGCTTTGTTCCACGTGAAACATGACGGGCTCGGGCCTGGACTCCACCCCGTCCGGGTGTGAGATCGGATCCGGTCTGCTGACCTCAACCTCATGGGCGTGCCGGGCACGGAGTTCCCATCTGAACGTTCCACGTGGAACAGCATCTGTTCGGATCCGGACCCGTCGACTTGTTCCCGGATCGGGGCCTGTCCGTTCAGCCCAGAGGATCCCGGAGGTGAGATCGGGTCCGGTTCTGCCGTGACCTCAACCTCGAGGGATCAATCGGAGGCACCGAGCTTTGGCGCCGAACGTTCCACGTGGAACAGCATCTGTTCGGATCCGACTCTGGAGGTTTGACCCTGAAGGAGGACGCGTCGGGAAGTGAGAAGGGGACTCAAAGTCCCCATGAAGAACCGGGTGTGTCCCCGCAGGATGGGCCCGGTCGGATCCTGTTCTTTACACCTCAATCCGGGAGATGGACGGCCGGAGGTACACCGGGCCTGCTATCTCGTGACCCCCGCCTCGAGAGCAAAACGGGGGAATCAGGTCTCAATCCGGAGGTTTCACGTGAAACAAACATGGAACTGCTCGGATCGGTTGCGCCTGGAGGCCTCGGGAGGGACCAGGCGACCGGCGCGACGTCGGGTGTGGCGACATCGGCCTCCAGGTGAAGCGGGGACGCCCACGTCTCGACCCGAAGGTTCCACGTGAGACATGATTGACTCGGATCAAATTGGCCTAAGAGGCCTCAGGAGGGACCAGACGTCGGGTCTGGCGCCCGCTCTCGCCGGGTCCCAGGCTTGAGGGTCAGTCGGGGTCGTCAAGCCTCGATCGAGACGTTCCACGTGAAACATTTTCACCGAAAGGCTTGACCACGACTTCGACGCGGGGGAGGATGAACTCCTTGAACCCTGCCCAATCGAAGAGACGATAGTGCTCGGCCGTCGTCGGGGTCGCAACAGACCCGCCCCCCAGGATGACTTCTATCCCGGTAGCGAGCCGGAGGTCGAGACGGGATCCATCAAGCTGGTAGAGGATTCCTCCGAACCTGGATCGCCTCCGGTGGAGGTGTCCCAAGGCCAACCCTCAGCTGCAGGTGCGCCAACGCCGCGGACTCCTACTCCGATCAAGAAGACCAGTTCCGATGTCGCAACAGCCCATGCGGAACTCGACAGCGTCCTGCCCCCGAGTGGCGCGGACCGAATTGTCGAGAGGACGGATGCGGGTGTCAGTTCGGTCGCGCCGGGCGTCGGCCAGGGGGGGTCGCCAGAGCAGGCTGTGGCTTCGCCGGCGACAATCGAGGAAGTGGATCTCGAGGTGTCCGTTTCCGATGAGCCGGTAGAAGCAGACAACCAGCCTTCCTCTCCGAACCCCGAGGTCGAGGTCGAGGTCGAGCAGGTGGCCACGGCCGGGGCCGCCGAAGAGGTCCAGGCGGCGTCGGGCAACCCGCTCCCCCGGGTGATGGCGGTCGCCAACCAGAAGGGCGGTGTGGGCAAGACCACCACATCGGTCAACCTCGGCGCGGCTCTGGCCGAGCTCGGGTTCAGGGTTCTGGTCATCGATCTCGACCCTCAGGGAAACGCCACGACCGGCCTGGGCATAGATGCCCGAAATTTCGAGTTGTCGATGTACGACGTGATGATGCGGGATGCCTCACTCGAGGACTGCGTGGAGCCCACCAGCATGAAGAATCTCTTCGTGGCTCCCGCCACCATCGCTCTGGCCGGTGCAGAGATCGAGCTCGTACCCGCGTTCAGCCGAGAGTTGAAACTGAAGCGGTCGATCGAGTCGGTGCTCGACGATTTCGATTACGTGCTCATCGACTGCCCCCCTTCTCTCGGCCTCATTACGGTCAACGCACTGGCGGCGGCGGACGAGGTTTTGGTTCCTATTCAGTGCGAGTACTACGCGCTGGAAGGCCTCAGCCAGTTGATGCGGAACGTCCATCTGGTGGCATCGAACCTCAACCCTCAGCTCGACATTTCGACCATCGTGTTGACCATGTACGACGCCCGCACCAAGTTGGCCGACCAGGTGGCCAACGAGGTTCGGCAGCACTTCGGGTCGAAGGTGTGTCGAAGCGTCATCCCGAGGACCGTGAGGCTGTCCGAGGCGCCGTCCTTCGGGCAGCCGATCACAGCCTTCGATCCCACGTCGCGTGGTGCCATCGCCTATCGAGAACTAGCCAAGGAGGTCAGCGGTGGCGCGTCGTAGCGGACTGGGAAAGGGATTGAGCGCTCTCATTCCCACGGAGGTGGCGGGCGACCGATCGACAGCTCTGCGGGAGGTCCCGATCGGCAGCATCAAGCCCAATCCCAGACAGCCACGAGTCAACTTCGACGAGGACACCATGTCGTCGTTGGCCGCCTCGATCAAGGAATTGGGTGTTCTGCAGCCCGTGCTGGTCCGGCAGGTGGGCGGGGATGCGGCGGACGACTTCGAGCTCATCGCCGGCGAGCGGAGGTGGCGGGCCGCCCGTCGGGCGGGACTCCACACTATCCCGGTCCTGGTCCAGACCTCGGACGAGACCCGGAGTCTCGAGCAGGCCCTGGTCGAGAACCTGCACCGTCAAGACCTCAACGTCCTCGAAGAGGCTGCCGCCTACCAACAGCTCATCGAGGAGTTCGGCTATACCCACGATCAGGTGGCGACCCGTGTAGGGAAGAGCCGCACCGCCGTCACCAACACCCTGCGGCTGCTCCAGCTTCCCGCCGGGGTGCAACGGTTGCTGGCCGAGGGCCAGATCACCTCCGGGCACGCCCGAGCGATGTTGGGAACCCCGGATCGTGGTTATCAGGAGGTATTGGCCAAGATGGTCGTCAGCGATGGTCTGACGGTCCGCGCCATCGAGGAGATGGTCCGTGATCATGGAGCGGAGCGCGATGAGGCCGCTGCCGGTCAAGCAGGACGATCCTCGCAAGAGCCGAGCGAGGAGTCACCCCGTGCTTCCGGGACGGGATCCACCAGTCCGCGCCGGCTACCTCCGCCGGGAATCCTCGAACTCGAGGAGTTGCTTTCCAGTCATCTCAATACCAGGGTAAAGGTCGACCTGACATCGAAGCGCGGAAAAGTGGTCGTCGAGTTCGCCACACTCGAAGATCTCGAGCGCATCTACAAGTTGATGGTTGGACGGACGGAGTCGACTGTCTGATCTCCACCACTCAGAGCGTTCGAGACTTGACATAACGACGCAATTCTCGCAAATATACCACTGAAAGTGGTAGTTTGCCCTCATGCGGTGGTAGAGACTAATCCACAACCTGTGCATGAGGTTGTGGATTACACCGTTCGGGGTGCCACGTAAGGGGAAGGTCGACGGTTGGGGCCGACCTAGTCCCAGGCGCTGTCCACCCATTCTGCCAACGCGACACCGATGGCCTGGACCAAGGTGGCGGCCTGTTCGACCAGCACGCTGGCCGGCCCTATCTCAACGATCACGGCGGGCATACGCGTCTCGCGCAGGAGAGGGAGCGACATCCCTTGGGCCCCCCCGTCGGGGAGGTCGAGCGACTTCACCAGCGCTGTCTGAAGGAGCTCGGCCAGCCGCCTCCCGCCCGGAGAGGAGTACCGGTAGCCGGCGTAATAGGCGGTGGTGCAGTGGTGGCGGTCCGAGTCCAGTCGCAAGCCGATGTAGACCTCAGCGCCGCCTGCATTGACCTCTGAGGCTTGGATCGACCCGTCGGGATGGTGATGGGTGGTGACCACCGCTCCCTGGTTGACCAGCAGCCTCCGGAGTGCTGCCACCGTGGAGTCGAGTCCACCTTCTTCACCGATGGCAACCCGCCGGTCGGCCAATGTGCGCGGCGCCGCCCGGAGCTGCTGACGGTCCCTTACTGAAGCCACCAGTTCGGTGTCGTTGTGCCGGGTTCCGAACCTGAGGAGTTCGGCCACGGTCGAGGCCCCGGCGATGCCATCGACGGGAAGTCCCACGTTGCGCTGGAACTCCCCGAGGGCAGCCGACGTCAGGTCGCCGAAAATGCCATCCACCCGGCCGGAGTCGAATCCGAGGGCGCTGAGCCGTTGTTGCAGCTCAGCGACATCGTCACCCCGCAACATCGGCGTACGGCGGTAGAGAAAGCGGTCGCCGATGGTACGACAGGCCTCCACCAGGGCCGACCATGTCTGTGGCCCGCAGACCCCATCGACCCGGAGACCCCGGCGGTACTGGAAGGCCTCGACGGCGGCCCGGGTCCCGGCCCCGTAGTGCCCGGCCACGTCGACCGCGATCGAAAATCCCTGACGTTCGAGCCGCTGTTGGACATCGACCACCGCAGGACCCGAATCGCCGACCACCAGCCGGATTTCGTTGTCCTGACTCACCATCCGACCCCGGCGACCCTCTCGCGCCTCCGGAGGGGCCAATGACCAGGGAGAAGACCTGCTTCTAGAGGTGAGCGGAAAGCTCCTGAAGGAGTTGGCCCTTGCCCTTGGCGCCGACGATGCGCACGGCGGGCTCCCCGTCCTTGAAGAGAATGAGCGTGGGAATGCTCATCACATCGAACCGCCTGGTGATGTCGAGATTGTCGTCGATGTTCAACTTCGCCACTTCGAGCTTCCCGGACTGCTCCGATGCGATCTCTTCCAGCACCGGGGCGATCATCTTGCACGGGCCACACCATTCAGCCCAGAAGTCCACCAGGACCGGAACATCCGACGACTTGACATGCTCGTCAAAACTAGCGTCGCTCAGGGTCGTGATCTTCTCACTCATATCGATCTTTCCTCCTGCCCGGTCCTGCGGGCCCTGCCTCGTGTTCCCGACTGGCACACGTTATGTCAACCGCCGTCGGGGTGCGGGCATTCCCGCGGCCTCATGGTCCGAGGCCTCAGTGCGCCGCCTGCTGGTCCTCGAGCCACCGTTCGACGTCGATGGAGGCCATGCAACCCGAACCGGCGGCGGTGATGGCCTGTCGGTAGTGGTGGTCCTGCACGTCGCCACACGCGAAGACCCCGTCGACATTGGTGCGGGTCCCGCCGAACGTGCGCACGTAGCCGTTCTCCTCCAATTCGATCTGACCTTTGAACAGCGAGGTGTTGGGCTGGTGGCCGATGGCCACGAAGACCCCGGAGAGATTGATCACCGACTCCTCTTCGCTGAGGTTGTCGCGCACCCGCACCCCGGTCACCTTGGTGTCCCCCAGGATGTCGACGACCGAGGAATTCCAGCGGAAGGCGATCTTCGGATTGGCGAAGGCCCGCTGTTGCATGACTTTGGACGCCCGCAACTCGCCGCGCCGATGGATGACGGTCACCATGTCGGCGAACCGGGTCAGGAAGATGGCTTCTTCGAGGGCGGAGTCGCCCCCACCGACCACGGCGATCTCCTTCTCCCGGAAGAAGAATCCGTCGCAGGTGGCACAGGTCGAGACGCCGTAGCCGAGGAGCCGCTCCTCGTTGGGGACATTGAGCATCAACGACTGGGCCCCGGTGGCGATGATCAACGAGTCGGCCGCGTAGCTCGGCTGTTCGGCATCCGGGTCACCGACCCACAGACCGAACGGCCGGCTCGACAGGTCCACCCGTGAGACCTTGGCCGTCAGGTAGTCGGCGCCGAACCGTGCCGCCTGCTCGCGGAACGCCTGCATGAGCTCGGGCCCGAGGATGCCGTCGACGAATCCGGGATAATTCTCCACTTCGGTCGTGAGCATCAGCTGGCCGCCCGGTTGGTCGCTGGTCGAGGAGGGCTCTCCTTCGATGACCAGGGGGGACAGCTGGGCCCTCGAGGCGTAGATGGCCGCGGTCAGGCCCGCCGGCCCCGATCCGACGATCACCAGTTGGCGGGACTCGGTCATGCCGCCGCGTCCGTCGAGGAGCCGGCCGAGACGGTGCGTCGGCTCCAGGCGACCAGGCCGACCGTGACGAAGAGGGCCCCGACCACCAGGTCGGACAGCCAGACCCGACCGTCGAAGGCGTAGACGGTGAGCAGACGGATCAGGGAGACGGAGACCAGGACGATGGTGACCACCGAGGCGGCGAAGATGATGATCCCGAACACCACGGCGCGGGTGGCCAGCGTGAGGGGTCGGACGGTCTTGTCCCGGAGGAGTGTGACCAGCGATTCGACGAGGTCGGTACCGCGAGTGGGCAGATCACTGATCGCACCCGAACCGGGCAGTCGGTTGGCGGGTGATTCTGGCTGGGGATCCATGGTGCGAGGATAGTCGGACTCCCCGCGTGGCCTGCCAGTATGCCGTCAGGGCCGGGTCAGGCGGAGGTGATCATGCACAGGCCGACGGTGCCCGGTCCTGTATGTGTACCCACCACCGATCCGAGGTTCACCACCACCAAGGGGTACTCGGATTGCACACCGTCGAGCATGCCGATGAACTCGTCGATGTCTGCGGCTGCACCATTGCACACGGCCAACCGCCTGAGTGGCTGTGAGTCGATGGCCTTTTCGGCCAGGTAGCGCAAAGAACGCCCGCGGGTGCGCTGCTTCGACTCCTCTTCGACCACACCGTCGACCAGCGAAACCACGGGCTTGATGGACAGGAGCGAGCCGAGGAGGGCCCGGGCGCCTCCGATTCGGCCACCTTTTTCGAGATGCTCGAGGGTATCGAGGATTCCGAACACCTTGGTGCGGGAGATGAGCTGGTCGACCCGTGTGGCCAACTCCTCGAGGGTGGCGCCGTTGGAGGCCATGTCGGCGGCGTCGAGGACCATCAGCCCGAGGCCCATGGTCAACGAACGCGAGTCGATGGTGCGGACGGGGATCTGATCGGCCACTCCCTTGGCGGCAGTGACCGCGGCCTGAAATGTGGCCGACACCTCACTGGACAGGCTGATGCAGAGCACGCCGTCGTATCCGCTGGCGGCGGCGGCCAGAAAGGCCTCCTGGAAGGCGCCGGGCGACGGGGCCGACGTCTCGGGCAGGACGTCACTGGCTGCGCAGCGGGCCCAGAACTCGTCGGTCGTCAATGTGGCGCCGTCGACGAATTCCTCGGCACCGAACCGGATGGACAGCGGAACGATTGTCACGTTCCGCTCGGCAGCCAGCTCGGCCGAAAGATCACACGCGCTATCTGTTACCACCCGTATCCGGGCCATCGGCTCCTCCTCGTCCCCCGGCGCCTCTTCGACCTCGGGCTCGTCGCTCACCGGCCGCAAGCGGCCATAGGGAACACCAGCGGACTGGTCGTCGAGTCTGCCATGGAACTGCCCGTCAGTCGGGCCGTCCGGCGGTTCGGCCGGTTCGGCCGGTTCGGCCGGTTCGGGTGGTCCGGCGGCCTCTGCCGGACCTGCACGGCGGGAGTCGTCGGAAGCGGGCCCGGGCCGGTCCCCGCCGGCCCGGCGCGAGGCGCGCTCGGCCAGCACCGCTGCCGTGACCAGGTAGGTGACCAGTCCGACGACCACGGCCAGCACCACCCGGGCCAACAGCCCCACACCGGACGTTGCGCCGGACACGTTGACGGCGAGCACGGTGGTCACCGCCATCACGCCCGAGGCGGCCAGCACCCGCCTGACCGGGATGGTCAGCTCGTCGCCTCCGAGCCCACCCACCCGCTGACGGATGACGCTCATGGCCAACAGGGCTGCGGCCGAGTAGGCGATGGAGAGTGACAAGGCCAGGCCCCGGACCCCGAGTGGTCCCACCAGCACCACCCCGAAGACGATGTTGAGGCCGTTCTCGACCAGGTACAGGCGGAACGCGGTGCGGGTGTCCTGCATCGCCTGGAGGATGCGCACCATGTAGAGGAAGACACAGAAGCCGGGAAGGCCCAACGCGAACATGGCCAACGCCGTGGCTGCCGAGTTCGCTTCGGCGGCCGTTTCGGCCCCGTGGCCGAGGACCAGGTCGATCAGAGGGTGGGCCAGGAGCACCATGCCCACTGCCGATGGGATGATGATGGCCAGGATCCCCCTCAATCCGAAGGCCATCCGGTGCCGGAAGGCAACCATGTCGCCTCGGGCCCAGCGGGCCGCCAGCGACGGGGTCACCGCGCTCATGACCGAGACGGCCACGATCCCGTACGGAAGCTGGAAGAACCGGTAGGCATACGTATAGGCGGACACGGCCCCCGGCACCTTGACCCCGTCGGCCAGCGCCAGGATGACGACCAGTGCCACCTGGTTGGCCACCACCCAGCCGAACGTCCACCCGGCCAGGCGGGTGATCGTGCGCATGGCCTCGTGGGCCGGTTTCCACAGGAAGTGGATGTGCAGTCGGGCGCGGAGCAGGGAAGGGACCAGGAGTCCGGCCTGGACCACCACGCCGAGCGTGGTCCCCGCGGCCAGCAGGACCAGGGCGGCGTGGTGGGCGTCGAACGAGGCCAGGCTGGGATGGGGGACGAGGGTGTGGAACCACACCAGGACCACGATCACCACCAGGTTGTTGGCGATGGGGACGAACATCGGCGCGGCGAACTTGCCGCGAGTGTTCAACAAGGCCGTGAACAGGGCGATGAGCCCGTAGCAGGTGAGTTGGGGCACGAACCAGCGCAGGAAGAAGATTGCTTCTTGGCGTTGGTGCACCACGTCCCGGTTGTGGTTGGTCACCGTGTAGAGGTGGATGATGTCGGGTGTGAGCAAGAAGAACGCCACCGTGGCCACAAGGAGGACGGTGATGGCCACTGTGACCACCGCCGAGATCGCCTCCCAGGCCTCGTCGGGCCGGCGAGTGGTGAGGTGGTCGACGAACACGGGCACGAAGGTGGCCGACAGCACCCCTCCTATGACGATGTCGGTGACGATGTTCGGGGTCGTGTTGGCCAGGTTGTAGCCGTCGGCGAAACCGCCGCCTCCGAGGACCACGGTGAGGGCGACCACGCTGGCCAGACCCGTGAGCCTCGAGAGCGTGGTCCCGACGGCCATTCCCGCGGTGGCGCCGGCGAGGCGCCTCCTCCCCCCACCGGGGGCGGCCGGGAGGCCGTCGATCTCGATGTCGGTCACCGGACATCCCGCGGCGGGTCGTGCCCGGGCGGTTCGTCCTCCGCCAGCCGCAGCGAACGTCGCTTGCGGGAGGTCCTGACCCACCAGACGGCCAGGACCACCACGGCGCCGACCGACAGGACGATCCCCACGATGGAGGTGGCCGTTGACCGGACCACGATCTGGCCACTCGAGAGCTGGAGACCACCCGACGGTGAGTCCAGTGTGATTGCGACCGTGAAGACCCCCGAGGTGCGGGCCCTGACGTTGACGTAGACGACGTTGGTATGGCTGTGGCCGGGCATCACGCTGGTGGGTTGCGTCCAACCGGTGGTCCCGTTGGCAAAGAGCAATTTGTCGCTCGTGACCGTCAGCGTCGCCCTGACCGGATAGGGAGCCGATGACACGATGTCGATCGGCAGTCTGCCCTGTTGCGAGGTCAGGGTGAGGGACTGCCCGCTCGCCACCTCGAGCTGGGCCAGTTGGGCATTGAGAGCCGATCGGGTGTTGTGCAGCACCGCGGCCTGCTGGGCCGGCCGCAGCAGGTCGGACTCACCAGTAAGCACCAGATCCCCGAGCGTGGTGCTCAGCGAGCGGGCCGTGGGTGCCGCGACCGAGAAGCTGTCGATCCGCTGCCGCTGGGTGCGGATGGCACCCGCCGGCAGCCCCGCGCTTCCGTTGCCGGAGAGCAGCCGGCACGCGTTCCGGCAGGTGGTGGCGGTGGGGAAGCTGTCGAAGAGCTCGGCTGTGGTGACGGATTGGATGATCGGGTTTCCGGCCAGCGCACCGAGCAGGGCGTTGACGAAGGCGGGGTTGTCCGACCAGGAGGACGGCGGAACCCCGACGACGGCCCGGGCGGTGTCGTCGTTGGGCTGTTCGTAGTAGATCTGGGCCAGCTCGGCCACCAGCTGGTGGGCGGCGAGGACGGGGTTGGCGGGCAGTGCGGTGAATCGGGCCGACAGGTTGGAGGCGAAGGCGGTGATCGGCGTCCCGCTGCCCGTGGCCAGGAGGAAGGGCTTGGCCGTCGAGCCGTTCGTGGGGGGGGACGACACACTTCCGGAAGGCAGGACCACCCGGCTGTAGCCATCGGTCTGCAGTTGGCCGAGCGCCGCGGTGTTCAGCGCCTTGTCGGAGATCCACGCCCCCAGGTGGCCCGGTGTCATGGCGAGATGGGTCACCCGGGCGGAGATGGCGTCGGTGCCCCGGGTGATCTGCATGGCCAATTCGCTGCTCAGGCCGGCCGCCACCAGGCCGGAGGCGTTGACGGGGACGAACGTCGTGGACGCGAATTGATGAAGGGTGGGAGTCGCCGCCAGGGCCGAAAGCTCGTTCACGGTGGCCTGGTGGCCGGCCGACTGGAGGGCGCCGACGGCTTGGGCGCTGGCCGCCAGGGTGAGGGGCACGGTCGGGTTCCGGGCCACTGCGCCGACCGTACCGACGAGCGCGCCCATGGCGGCCGCCGACGGGTCGGCCAGGGCGGCCGCTGGCCGGACCAGCAGCTGGTTCGCCTTCGGTGCCGGAGCGGCCGTGATGGCGGTACGGATGGGAAGCACCAGAGCGAACCGCAGCTTCTGTGTGCCGGACGCGGCATCGGTGTAGATGAGGTGGGTGGTGATGCCCCCGACGACTTGGCCGCTGGCCGTGTCGACCAGGTCGACCCGCACCGGGTACACCCCGGCCGGATAGAGTCCGCACTGGTCGGCCACCGATGCCAGGTCGATGGTGAACCCGCCCGGGGCCGAGGCCTGGGCGTCATCCACCTTCACCGGGAGCGAGAGGTCGAAGCCTCCGCCGGCCACCACCGGCAGCCCGCTGACCGGCAGCGGCGCTCTGGTCGAGGAGATGGGCGTGCCCGACGGAGGTGCCGCCACTGACTGGTCGAATCCCGAGACGCTGGACAGGCAGGGGTAGACCTCAATCGACACCCCGAGCCGGTCGGTCGGCGGGGTCCCGCTCCCCGCCTCGAGCCGGAGGGCGAAGTGTCGGCCCTTTGCTACCCACGGAGTCTGGGCCAGCAGGGTCAGGGGGGCGGACGGCGGCCGGGTCACGGCGGCCGAGGCGATGATCGAGCGGGTGTGGGCCGCGGCGTTACCCGGGGCGAGGAACAGGGCGGGTGTGAGCAACAGGACCAGGAGGGCGACGCCTCGACCCGGTCCCACGGACGCCGAACAGCCCGGCCGACCCGAGGACCTCCGTCGGCTGCCGCTGGGGCATGGGCTGCCTCGTTCCCGATCCACTTCGGACGGCAGCCTACGCCAGTCGCACTACCCTCGGCGGCGTGTTCCCTGAGCGACTGCAACCTTTGGTGGAGGCGACCGCCGAGCTCTCCGATCGGTTCCGGTCGGCGGGGCACACCCTCTACCTGGTCGGGGGTTCGGTCCGTGACGCCATCTCCGGCGAGGCCGATTCCGTCGCCCTCGACGGGACGGGGGACCTCGACTTCACCACCGATGCCCGGCCCGACGCCATCGAAGCGGTGGTCACGGGTTGGGCCGATGCGGTGTGGACGCAGGGAAAGCGCTTCGGCACCATCGGGTGCCTGCGCGGCAACCAGAAGTACGAGATCACCACCCATCGGGCCGAGGCCTACCACCCCGATTCGCGCAAGCCCGACGTGGCCTTCGGGACCAGGGTGGAGGACGACCTGGCCCGCAGGGACTTCACCATCAACGCCATGGCCCTCCGCCTGCCCGAGCTCGAGCTGATGGATCCGTTCGACGGCCTGGTGGACCTGGCCGCTCACCGGCTCCGCACGCCGCTCGACCCCGAGGTGTCCTTCGCCGATGATCCCCTCCGAATGCTCCGGGCCGCACGGTTCATCGCCAAGCTGGATCTGGAACCGGCCCCGGAGCTGGTGGCCGCCGTCCGCGCCGGCCATCACCGTCTCTCCATCGTCTCGGCCGAGCGGATCAGGGACGAATTGGACAGGATCGTCATGGTGCCGGTGCCGTCGGTGGCACTGTGGTTCGTCGTGCGCACGGGCCTGGCCGACGAATTCCTACCCGAGCTGCCGGGCCTGGCCCTCGAACAGGACCCCATCCACCGCCACAAGGACGTGTTGGCCCACACGCTGGCGGTTGTGGACAAGACGAGCGCCGATCGCATCCTCCGTCTGGCTGCGCTCTTCCACGACGTGGGCAAGCCGAGGACCCGGGCCTTCGTCGACGGCGGGGTGACCTTCCACCACCACGAGGTGGTCGGGGCCCGTATGACCCGGAAACGCATGCAGGCCCTGCGGTATCCCAACGACGAGGTGGACATCGTGACCGAGCTGGTCAACCTGCACCTGCGCTTCCACACCTACCGGTTGGGGTGGACGGACCGGGCCGTGCGTCGCTATGTCCGGGACGCAGGCCCGTTGCTCGACCGTCTCAATGAGCTGACCCGCTGTGACTGCACCACCCGCAATGCCAACAAGGCCAGGGCCCTCGGTCGCCGCATGGACGAGCTCGAGGCGCGCATCGTGGAGCTCCGGCAACAAGAGGAACTGGACGCCATCCGTCCCGACCTCGACGGGTCACAGGTCATGGACGAGCTGGGCCTCGAACCCGGGCGCGACGTGGGTCGGGCCCTCGCCTTCCTCCTCGAGCTACGCCTCGAGGAGGGGCCGTTGGGTGACGAGGAAGCCCGCAAGCGGCTGAGCGTCTGGTGGTCGGAGCAGGCCTGAGCGGCTCCGCGTCCGAACCGCCGACCGACGGCGTCGACCGGGCCGTCAGTCCTCCGGCCAGACCGGGCCCGGCTCTCCGTCGGCGAACGACTCGACCAGGTCGTGGGCCACGTCGTCGTGGTACTGGACGGGTGGTGACTTCATGAAATAGGCCGAGGGTCCGAGCAGGGGACCGCCGATGCCGCGGTCGAGGGCGAGCTTTGTGCACCGGACTGCGTCGATGATGACGCCGGCCGAGTTGGGGGAGTCCCACACCTCGAGTTTGAGCTCGAGGTTGAGCGGGACGTCCCCGAAGTTACGCCCCTCCATCCGGATGTAGGCCCACTTGCGGTCGTGGAGCCAGGGCACATGATCCGAGGGCCCGATGTGGACGTCGTCGGCCGGAAGGGCGCCGTGCTCGATCTGGCTGGTCACCGCCTGGGTCTTCGAGACCTTCTTCGACTCGAGGCGGTCCCGCTCCAGCATGTTCTTGAAGTCCATGTTCCCGCCCACGTTGAGCTGGTAGGTGTGATCGAGGGCCAACCCCCGGTCCTCGAACAGCCGGGTCAGGATCCGGTGGACGATCGTCGAGCCCACCTGGCTCTTGATGTCGTCGCCCACGATGGGGAGGCCGGCGGCCTGGAACCGGCGGGCCCACTCGGGGTCGGAGGCGATGAACACCGGGATGGCGTTTACAAAACCCACCCCGGCCTCCAGACACGCCTCGGCGTAGAAGCGTTGCGCCTGTTCGGAGCCCACGGGGAGGTAGCTGACCAGCACGTCGGCCCGGGACTCCTTGAGCGCGGCGACGACATCGATGGGCTCCGCCGGTGACTCCTCGACGGTCTCGCGGTAGTACTTCCCGAACCCGTCGAGGGTCGGACCCCGCTGCACCATGACCCCGAGCTCGCCCACCCCGGCGAAGCGGATGGTGTTGTTCTGTCCGGCGAAGATGGCCTTCCCGAGATCCGTGCCGACTTTGGCCGCATCCGCGTCGAAGGCGGCGACGAACTCCAGGTCCCGAACGTGGTAGCCACCGAGAACGACGTGCATCAGCCCGGGAACCGTTTCGGTCGGATCGGCGTCCCGGTAGTACTCGACTCCCTGAACGAGCGAGCTGGCGCAATTGCCCACGCCGGCGATGGCTACACGGATCGTGCTCATGTATCTGTTCCCTTCGTTGCTGTCACTGCGCTCCCACGACGGGGTTCGCGATTCTCGGATCTGGATGCTGACTGCTTCTGTCGCTCGAGCTCGATGAGGCGGTCGAGCCAGGCGATGTCGTGCTCGGTGGCCTCGGTTCCGTGCTCGACCAGTGATCGGGTGTACACATCGAGGGTCTCCCCTGCGGCACGGATGTGATCGTTGGCCAGGCGTCGGACCAACTGGGCCCGCCGGCGCTCGAGGAGGGCGAGCCGGGCCTGGGGGGCCAGATGGCGGGCAAAGGCGAGGCGCAGGCCGAAGCTCCGGGCGTCGTCGGCTCCGGCCGGCTCGTCGGCGTCGAGGAGCTCCTCGAAGTGCTTGCGACCCTGGGCGGTGATCCGGTACACCTTGCGAGACCGCTTGCTGCCGCGCACGGCGCCGGCCCGCCGGGCACGGAGCCCCGCCCGGTCGCCGCTCAGCGAGCCGGTGGGCGGGATGGGGGACACGGCAGGGGTGCCGGGCGACTCGGTGACCGTCACGGCTCCACTCGACTCGAGGCGGGAGAGCGCAGGGTAGAGCGACCCGAAGGAGATGTTGGCGAACAGGCCCAGCTCGTCGCGGAGCCGCCGCCGAATCTCGTAGCCATGGAGCTCCTGCTCGTGCAAGAGACCCAGGATGGCCAGGTCGAGCATCAGGAATACCGACCGGAGAGAGGACGGGCGCGACCGGGCCCGGCAGGTGCCGGAGGGGTCCGCGGCCCGATGTCTTCCCGTCGCATATCTGCAACGATATATCATTTCGATATATCAAATCAATATATCCGGCCGTCCCGTCAATCGCGGGCCGCGCCCGGGGGCCTGGTCAGTCCGTCGCCGGCGAACCCGGCGAGCCCGGTCAGTCCGTCGCCGGTCGAATCCCGGCGAGCCCGGTCAACAACAGTGCCCTGTGGCCCACGAGGGATTACCCTGGTTTGCGTGAGCTTCCGATCCGGGGCACTCGAGGGTGTGCAGACATCTCCCACCGGGGGGCAGGTCGAGTATCTGCTCGCTCGCAACGCGGTGATCCGCGAGTACCGCAAGGGCCGGCTCTCCCGTCTCGATGTCTGCGACGCCCATCCCGAGCTGCTCCGGGTGGCCCGGAATCTGGGCCACCCGACAGGTCACCCGTGCCCCATCTGCGAGGAATCCGACCTTGTCGAGGTCACCTTCGTCTTCGGCTCACGGCTGCCCCCCGGTGGCCGTTGCGTCGCCACGCAGACCGAACTGGCCCGCTACTGGCGGCGGAAGGAGCCGGTGGTCTGCTACGTCATCGAGGTGTGCACGGAGTGCTCGTGGAACCACCTCTCCCGCATGTATCCGGCCGGCGCCGGGGTGGAGGCCGTAGCCCGGAAGTCGGTCCGCGGCCGGGCCAGCCTGTAGCGGCGGGACGGCTCCGGGGCCGGGCCGCGCCTCCGCCAACCGCCCGGAGCCAAGTGGACGAGGTGTTCGATCCCCGGTAGAAGGGGGGCATGATCCTCGAAGGCAAGACCGTCATCGTCACCGGTGTGGGAAACGGCCTCGGCCGCGAATGCGCAGCCAGCGCCTTGCGTGACGGCGCGAACGTAGTCATGGCCGCCCGTACGCCCGACAAGCTGACCGCCATCGCCGGTGAGCTCGATCCGAGCGGCGACCGGGTCGTCACCCACGCGACCGACATCACCGATGCCGAGTCGTGCGCCTCGTTGGTCGATGCGGCGAAGAGCCGCTTCGGGTCGGTGGACGCGTTGATCCAGGTGGCGGCCTACGAGAACGTCTGGGGCGGGCTGTACGACCTCAAGTTCGAGGCCTGGCGGAAAGCCTTCGAGACCAACGTGCTCGGGGCCCTCACGGTGATCAGGCCCGTGGCCGAGGCCATGAAGGCGGGTGGGGGCGGGTCGGTCGTCCTCATCGGCTCCCAGTCGATGTTCCAACCCGCACTGCCGCAGAGCGGTTACGCGGCATCCAAGAGCGCACTGCTGACCGCCATGTACTACCTGGTCGAGGAGCTCGGCCCTGACAACATCCGCCTCAACATGGTCGTCCCGTCGTGGATGTGGGGTCCGAATGTCGAGATGTACGTCACGGGCACGGCCAAGAGCACCGGGAGGTCGCAGGAAGACGTCCTGAACGACATCGTCGGCCGGTTCCCGCTCCGTCGCATGACCGAGGACGGCGACGTGGCCGACGTGGCCGCGTTCTTCGCCTCGGACCGGGCCAAGTCGGTGACCGGGCAGTACCTGCTGGTCAACTCGGGGGAGATGCTCCGATGAGCGACGAGGTCAAACGGGTCGTCGTCTGGGGTACCGGGTTCGTCGGGAGGATGGTGATCCCCGAGATCCTGCGGCACCCCGCCTTCGAGCTGGTCGGGGTGGGGGTCAACAACCCGGACAAGATCGGCGCCGATGTCGGTGAGATCTGCGGGTCGGTCCCCTTGGGTATGGCGGCCACCAACGACATCGACGCCCTGGTGGCGCTCGGGCCGGACGCTGTGGTCCACTTCGGGCCCACCGCGGCCCACGCCGACGACAACATCCGCGACATCGGTGCCTTCCTCCGGGCCGGCATCGATGTGTGCTCGACGGCCATGACGCCGTGGGTGTGGCCGACCATGGCCCTCAACCCCCCGAGCTGGACCGACCCGATCGCCGAGGCATGCCAGGCCGGTGGTGCGTCCTGCTTCACGACCGGAATCGACCCGGGGTTCGCCAACGACCTGCTTCCGATGACCCTCATGGGGCTGTGCAGCGAGGTGCGCCAGGTGAGGGCGCTCGAGATCCTCGACTACATCAACTATGAGGGCGACTACGAGGACGAGATGGGCATCGGGCGCCCACCGGAATTCGTCCCCCTGCTCGAGCACACCGACATCCTGGTCATGTCGTGGGGCGCAACGGTGCCGATGATGGCTCATGCAGTGGGGATCGAGCTCGACGAGATCACCAGCACCTGGGAGAAGTGGGCCACCGACGAGCCCGTCGTGACGGCCAAGGGCATCATCAAACCGGGCGAAGTGGCAGCCATCCGGTTCACCATCAACGGGATCTACCGCGGCGAACCCCGCATCTGCCTCGAGCATGTCAACCGGGTCGGCAGTGACGCGGCGCCCGATTGGCCCCGGGGCAACCAGGACGACGTCTACCGGGTGGAGATCGAAGGAACGCCGTCGATCGTCCAGGAGACGGCCTTCCGGTTCACCGACGGCAGTGGACGGGACGCGGCCGCCGCCGGCTGCCTCGCCACCGGCCTCCGGGCTCTCAACGCGGTGCCCGCCGTCAACGCACTGCCGCCCGGGTGGGTCACGGCCCTCGACCTGCCGCTCATCCCCGGTGTGGGTACGATCCGGTGACCGGGTCCGGCGATCGGACCCTGTGAGATCCTGGCATCGGATCCGGGTCTGCGGATCGCCGGACAGCGCGTGAGGACATCACCTGAAGGGGGAGCAACATGACGCCGGACGACCTGGTGGAGATCGAGTTGATCAAGCGGCTCAAATACCGCTACCTGCGGTGCCTCGACCAGAAGCTGTGGGACGAGATCGAAACCTGCTTCACGCCCGACGCCACCGCCAGGTACGGCGGGGGGCTCTACGAATTCGACGGCCGCGATGCCATCATGGAGTTCCTGCGGACCTCGATGGGGGCCACAACCATGCTGAGCAGCCATCGCTGCCACCATCCGGAGATCGACCTGACCGGCCCGGGGGAGGCCACCGGGGTGTGGGCCCTGGAGGACGTCGTGGTCCTGACCGATGTGGGCGTCAACGTGCAGGGTGCGGCCTTCTACACCGACCGGTACGTCAAAGATGACGACCGTTGGCTCATCGCCCACACCGGCTACCGGCGGACCTATGAGGAGTTGGTGCCCAGGTCGTCGATCAAGGGCATCAAGCTGACCGCCGACTGGTGGGCCACCGACGGTCGCTCGACGCTCGGCTGAGGTCAGGCCAGCGTGGCACCATCGATGAGGATGTCGGCCCCGTTCATGTGGGAGGCCTCGTCGGAGGCGACGTAGGCGATGGCCGCGGCGATCCCCTCCGGGGTGCCGAAGGAGCCGATCGGGGTCACCCGGTTGATCAGCTTGATGTCCGCGCCCTCCGGCAGGTGGAAGGCGGAGGTGATGGGCGTGTCGATGGCGCCGGGGCTGATGGTGTTCACACGCAGGCCGGCCGACGCGTACTCGACGGCGAGCGCCCGGGTGAAGGCGAGCACCCCGCCTTTTGACGCCGCGTAGGCCGCGGCCCACGGCTGCCCCTTGTGGGCGGCGGTCGACGCCAGGTTGACGATGTTCCCGCGGCTGGAGAGCAGGTGGGGGAGCGCCTGGCGGCAGACGAGGAAGGTGCCGGTCAGATTGATGGCGAGCAGCCTGTTCCACTCGTCCAGCGACTGCTCGTGGGTGTGGGAGAACGAGAGGACCCCGGCCACGTTGACCACGACATCGAGCCGGCCCAGGAGGGTAACCGATTCGACGACCAGTTGCTCGACACCGGCCTCGGAGCCGACGTCACCGACCAGGGTGGACACCGATCCGGTCAGGTCATCGGTCTCGGCCGGGAGCTTGGAGAGCAGATCGGCGTTGACGTCGACGGCCACGACGGTCGCGCCCTCGGCGGCCAGGCGGATGGCCGTGGCCCGTCCGATGCCGGATGCCCCGCCGGTGACGAGGGCCGTGCGCCCACCAAATCGTTCTGGAACCATCGACAGACTGTAGGCCGTCGTAGAACCGGCCCAGCAGCGACCGCTGACGTTAACCTGAACCGCCGGATACCCACCGGCGACGACCAGTTGCACCAGGAGGTGGCGATGGCCGGCACCAGCTCGACCGGGGGAGGGTCGAAGAACCTCGTCTTGGCGGCCATGATCTTCGCCGTCTCGATGACCTTCATCGATCAGACCATCGTGTCCATCGCCGTTCCGGAGATCCAAAAGGAGCTCGGCCTGAGCAGCACGGGCGTGCAGTGGGCGGTCAACGCCTACCTGCTCTCGCTGGCCGCCCTCTTCGCCTTCGGGGGCCGCCTGGCCGACACGGTGGGCCACAAGAAGATGGTGGTCACCGGCGTCATCGTCTTCGCCCTGGCCTCGACGATGTGCGGTCTCACACCCAAGGGGAGCCTGGCCGAGGCGTGGATCGTGACCTTCCGGGTGGTCCAGGGGGCCGGCGGGGCCATCATGTTCCCCGCCGCACTG
>JBEKOI010000007.1:0-67364 GCA_049521915.1 Acidimicrobiales bacterium
GATCGCTCCCAGCCCGAGCACCGCGAAGGCGACGATGACCCATCGGACGAACTTGCGGGGAACGGGAACGGATCCGGCTCGCAGGGCGGCGGCCCGATCGACCGGGACCCGGCCGGTGGCGAAGGCCGCGGCGCGATCTGCCTCCGACAGGGTCTCGGACCCGTTGGAGTCCTCCCCGCCGACCGGAGGCGGCACCGACCCGTTCGCCGGGGCCACGGCCGACCCGTCCGGGCGTGCACCCGCAGTACCGCCGGTCATCGGTTCACGTTCGTGTCGCCCCCATTGCCGGGCGCCTTCCTTCCGACGTCCAGCCCGGCTTCCCTGCGTGGCACTGACGGCAGATTACCCCACCCTCGTCCGCGACGTCCGGCGCCGGGAGGGTGGCGACGGCTCCTGGAGGGCCTCCGAGGGCCACGGCCGGCCGGACCCCGCAGGGACACGCGAACCGGTTCCCGGACCGCGGGCCTTCCGCTGGACTAAGACGTTGGGCGTGCAACGGGAGCGTCAGGGCCACCGCGGGTCGCCGGTGGTCCCACTCGATCCCGCCGCCGGTGGGCGCTGAGATGCCCATGCTCCTGGCTGCCCCGGACAAGTTCAGAGGGACCGTCACCGCCCGCCAGGTGTCGGCCTCGATCTCCCGGGGCGCCGCACCCCTCGGGTGGTCGGTGCGCGAGGTCCCCCTGTCCGACGGGGGAGAAGGACTGCTCGATGCGCTGTCCGGGCTCGGGGGAACGCTCGAGTCGGTGCAGGTCGAAGGCCCGCTGGGTGGGGTCGTCGACGCGGCCTGGCTCCGGATCGGCGGGCTTGCCGTGGTCGAGATGGCACAGGCTTCCGGGCTGGCCCTGGTCGGCGGGGCCGAAGGGAACGACGCTGTCCGGGCGACGACCCGCGGGACCGGGCAGCTCATCGTGACCGCCGCCCGCGCCCTGGCGGGTCTGGGCACGGCGCCGCGTCAGCACGGTGCGGCAGCCGGCGACCGGGTCACCACCGTCGTGGTGGGTCTCGGCGGATCGGCCACCACCGACGGAGGCCGGGGAGCCCTCGAGGTCATCGAGGAGGCGGGCGGGCTCGGCGGTGTGGAACTGGTGGGGGCGTGTGACGTCGATGTCGGGTTCGTCGAGGCGGCGGACCGGTTCGGCCCCCAGAAGGGGGCCACGCCCGACCAGGTCGTCGAGCTGGCGGCCAGGCTGGAAGTGGTGGCCGGGCGGTACGCGGACGCGTACGGGGTCGACGTCCGGTCGATCCCGGGGACGGGTGCGGCCGGCGGCTTCGGCGGCGCCATCGTGGCCCTCGGTGGACGGCTCCGATCCGGGTACGAGGTGGTGACCGAATTACTCGGGTTCCGTGACCTTCTGCATCGCAGCCAGCTGGTGGTGACCGGCGAGGGAGCGCTCGATGCCACCTCGCTCCTCGGCAAGGTCGTCGGCTCCGTCCTGACCGACGCCTCCCAGGATGCCGTCCCGGTCCTGGTCATCGCGGGCAGGGCCTCGCCGGACACCGTCGAGGAGGTGGAGCGGCTCGGCGCCACTGTCGTGTCGTTGAGTGAGCGGTTCGGCGCCGAGCGGGCCATCGCCGACACGGCCCGCTGCATCGAGGAGACGGTGGTCGAGTACCTCGCCAACCGTCAGGCGAATTCGTAGGCCGCCGGGTCGGGCTCTTCCATCTCGTGGCGGAACCGTATGAACGACCACGGCCAACCTGTGGGGAGACCACGGTCGTCGAGGTACCAGCTTCGACAGCCCGTGACCCATACGGTCTGCCGTGACGCCTGCTCGCGCTCCTGCTCGAACCGGGCCAGGGCATCGGTGGTGGCGCAGACCTCACGGCAGTCGCCCGAGCGCAGGTGCTCGACGAGCTGCATGATGTAGCGGAACTGGAGCTCGGCCACCTCGATGAGCGAGAAGTTCCCGACCGGCCCGTTCGGGCCGTTCAGCATGAAGAAATTGGGGAATCCAGGTACCGAGATCGACAGGTACGCCTCTGGACGCGGATCCCAGGCCTGATCGAGTGTGGTGCCGTGGCGGCCGATGACCTCCATGGGCCTCATGAAGGCGTCGGCGTGGAACCCGGTGGCCAGCACCAGGAGGTCGAGCTCATGGAGCCGGCCGTCCGTGGTGCGGATCCCACCGGGTTCGATGCCCCGGATGGCATCGGTGACCAGTTCGGCGTTGGGCCGCTGGATGGCGGCGTAGAAGTCGGGGGAGATGATCAGCCGCTTGCAGGCGGCCCGGTAATCGGGCCGCAGCCGCTGGCGAAGGACCGGGTCCCGCACGCTGTCCTCCAGGTTGGCCAGGCACGCTTGTTCGATCCACTTGATCTCGGCCGACTCGGCGTCGACCACCGCATTGGAGAAGAGATCGAACATGTCCGACAGCTCCTGGCGGGTCCGGGCCAGCCCGCCGGGATCGTCCCGCCAGGTCTGGCGCTCCTCGTCGGAGTAGGACGGGTTCTCATTGGGCATCACCCACTGCGCGGTGCGCTGGAACAGGGACAGGTGGGCGACGCGGTCGACGATGGCGGAGACGATCTGGACCGCTGTCGACCCGGTGCCGACGACGCCCACCCGTGCCCCCTCCAGCTGCGCGCCGTGGTCCCAGCGTGCGCTGTGGAACTTCGCCCCGGCGAAGGTATCCATCCCGTCGATGTCGGGGTACCGGGGATGGTGGAGCACCCCGGTGGCGGCGATGACCACGTCGACCACGTCGTGGTGCCCGGAGGCCGTCGTCACGGTCCACCGTCCCTCCGAGAAGGCGCAGCGGACGACCGGATCGCCGAAGCGGATCCGGGGCATGACGCCCCGATCCTCGGCGACCTGCTGGAGGTAGGCGCGGATCTCGGAACCGGGGGAGAAGCGGTGGCTCCATTCCGGGGTGGGGGCGAAGGAGTAGGAGTACAGGTGCGAAGGGACATCGCACGACAGTCCCGGATAGGTGTTCTCCCGCCAGGTCCCACCCACGCCCTCGGCCTTCTCGTAGACCGTGAAATCGGTGAGGCCCGCCTCGGCCAGTCGGACGGCACTGAGAATTCCCGCCATACCGGCGCCGATGACCGCGCACCTCACCGGGTACTCGCTGCGAACCATGGGACCGAGTCCACCACACCCTGGCCGGTCGTGCGGGGGGACCGGGCCCGAGCCGGACGGCCGGTCCATCGGCCCCCACCCCACCTCCTCGTCGGCCCGACCGCGGCGCGGGCTACCGTACAGCGATGATTCCCGACCACTACACGCTCGCCGGCTCCGAAGTGTCGATTCCACCGCTCGGGGTGGGCACCTGGGCCTGGGGTGACCGCTCCACCTGGGGGATGGGAGGGTACGACACCGGCTTCACCAGGGACTCGATCAAAGAGGCGTGGGACAGCTCCATCGACGCCGGTGTGACCTTGTTCGACACCGCCGAGGTGTACGGCCGGGGGGAGAGCGAACGGATCCTCGGGGGCCTGCTGGCCGAGGACCCCGTGCGGGCCGCTTCGGTCGTCGTGGCCACCAAGTTCATGCCCTCGCCCTGGAAGGTGGAGGTCCGCGGCGCACTCATGAAGTCCCTGCGGGCCTCGTTGAGCCGCCTGGGCCTGCCCGCGGTCGACCTGTACCAGATCCATGGTCCCATCAGCCTCCGCTCCCATGCGGTGCTGGCCGACGCCCTGGCCGCCGCCCACCAGGCCGGCCTGGTCAAAGCGGTGGGGGTCTCGAACTACTCGGTGAAGGAGACCCGGTCGATGGCTGCGGCGCTGCAGCGCCATGGCATGCAGCTGGCTTCCAACCAGATCGAATTCTCCCTGCTCCGGCAGTCGCCGGAGACGAGCGGGTTGATCGCGGCCTGCGCGGAGCTGGGCGTCCTCCCCTTCGCGTACTCACCCATCGGCCAGGGGAGGCTGACCGGCAAGTACTCGGCTTCGAACCCTCCTCCCGGCAAGCGCAACTTCTCCAACCATCCGATGGAGGTGGTCGACGGGATCGTCGCCGAGCTGCGTCGCATCGGCGACAAGTACGGCGGAAAGGTGCCCAGCCAGGTGGCCCTCAACTGGGTGATGGCCAAAGGTGCGGTACCGATTCCGGGCGCCAAGAACCGTCACCAGGCGGTCGAGAACGCCGGCGCCCTGGGCTGGAGCATCGACGGGGACGATCTCGCCCGGCTCGACCGCGTTGCCCTTCGCGGCATCCAGAGCCTCCAGGGCCGTTTCTGGCAGCACGGCTGAGTGCCGCTGGCCCTCCCCCCGGTGGTCCGGGTTCCGGTCACGCCACTACAGTCTGCAGGATCCACCGTCAAAGGAGATCCCGGCCATGGACATCCGGTCGAATGAGGGCGTGGCCCCGGTCATCGAGCACAACGGCACCACTCCGGTCTGGTGGCTGGTTCCGCCACAGGAGATGCGGGACGCCACCGAAGGTGGATTCCTCGAGCTGGTCAGCGAGTGGGAGATCGCCGGCGGCGGAGCCGTCGAGGCGCACTCCCACCCGACCCACGAGTTCTATTACATCCTGGCCGGCCACGGGATCATGAAGATCGCCGACGAGGAACAAGAGGTCCACACCGGTGACCTCGTGTACACACCACCGGACACCACCCACAGCATCTGGCCGGCGAGCAAGAACGCCCCGCTCCGCGGCCTTGCCTTCGCCATCGGGACCCCGGGCTCGGGCAAGGTCGACTACAGCTGACCTGTGCGATGAGCCCCGACCAATCCACGGCGGACACCGTTCCCGCCCTCGTCCTGAACGACGGCCACCCCATCCCACAACTCGGGTTCGGGGTGTTCCAGATCCCGCCGCCCGATACCGAGGCCGCCACCACCACGGCCCTCGGCATCGGCTACCGGCACATCGACACCGCCGAGATGTACCAGAACGAGAAAGGGGTCGGACTGGCCGTCGCCCGATCGGATCTCGACCGGTCCGAGGTGTTCGTCACCAGCAAGCTCAACAACGGGTTCCACCGGCCCGATGACGCCCGTCGGGCCTTCGACAAGACGTTGGGCGAGCTCGGGTTCGAGTTCATCGATCTCTTCTTGATCCATTGGCCCCTGCCGACGCTCTACGACGGTGACTTCGAGTCGACTTGGGAGGTCCTGGTGGAATTCCAGGCCGACGGGCGTGCCCGGTCGATCGGGGTTTCGAACTTCCAGCCCCATCATCTCGACCGCCTCCGCACCAACAGCGATGTCGTGCCCGCGGTGAATCAGATCGAGGTGCACCCGTATCTCACGCAGAACGACCTGCGGGCCTACGACGCCGACCACGGGATCGCCACCGAGGCCTGGTCTCCGATCGCGCAGGGCAAGGTGCTTGGTGATCCGACCATCAGGGCCATCGCCGCCGGTGTCGGGAAGACCCCCGCCCAGGTAGTGCTCCGCTGGCACATCCAGCGCGGCGATATCGTGTTCCCGAAGTCGGTGACCACGTCACGCATGCAGGAGAATTTCGAGATCTTCGACTTCGAGCTGGCGCCCGGGGACATGGACAGGATCACCGCGCTCAACCGGGACGAGCGTACGGGGCCGGATCCGGACACGTTCGACTACGTGCCGACCTGAGCACAGGCGAGATCACACAGGGGCCTATCGGCCGGGATCATCCCCGACGGGCGGAAACAGCGCGTTCGGATTGAGGACCCCGTCGGGGTCGAGCGCCTGCTTGATGGACCGGAAGGCGGAGATCTCCTCGGCCGTCCGCGACAGGTGCAGCCACCGTCTCTTGGCCGTCCCGATGCCGTGTTCGGCGCTGATGCTTCCGCCGAAGTCCCCGACCATTCGAAGCACCGCCTCGTCCACCCGGTCGTCGTCGGGGGGAAGGCCGCTGACGTTCACGTGGATGTTCCCATCCCCGACGTGCCCGAACAGCCAGGTGCGGGCGGCCGGTGCCACGGCACGGACCACCCCGGGGATCCGGTCGATGAAGTCGGCCAGCATCCCGAGGGACACGGTCACGTCCAGCTTGTGTGGCGGCCCGAGGGTGTTGACGGCCTCGGTGTGGGCCTCGCGGTAGCGCCACAGCTCGGCCCGCCGGCCGGAATCGGTGGCCACCACGGCGTCGGACACGAAGTCGATCGAGGCCGTCGCCTCGGCCAGGGCCTCCGTCGGGTCGGCGTGGTCGGCCGCCTCGACGAGCAGGTAGACGGGGTGGGGTGCGGGGAACGGCATCCCCATTCCGGTGACCGCGCACACCAGCTCGAGACCGGGCGCCAGAAACAGCTCGGCCGCCTCCAGCGAGGGAAGCGCCCGGCGGAGGGACACCGATGCATCGAGCGCGGTGGCCACGGTGGCAAAGGCCAGCACGGCGACCGTCCGGCACGGCAGGGAAGGGACGAGGCGCAGCCGGGCCGCGGTCACCACTGCGAGCGTGCCCTCGCTCCCGCACACCAGGCCGGGCAGGTGGTAGCCCGTGTTGTCCTTGATCAGCCCGCCGAGGTGGGACACGACCGCCCC
This sequence comes from Acidimicrobiales bacterium, assembly GCA_049521915.1. Classification (GTDB taxonomy): domain Bacteria; phylum Actinomycetota; class Acidimicrobiia; order Acidimicrobiales; family RAAP-2; genus Bog-756. The sequence continues at coordinate 6,421 of JBEKOI010000007.1, forward strand.
CGTTCCGAGCACGGCTTCCACCCCGAGCACCTGTGCCCGGGTGTCCCCGTAGCGCAGGACGTGTGTCCCACCGGCGTTGGTGGCGACCATCCCACCGACGGTCGCCGATTCGCGGCTGGCCAGATCGATCCCGTACGCCCAGCCGGCGGACCCGGCGGTCCGGTGCAGCGTGGAGAGCACGACGCCGGCACCCGCGGTGACCTGACCGGACAGGGTGTCGACCGGTTCGAGTGCCTGCAGGCGCCGGAGGCTGAGCACGACCTCGTCATGCAGAGGAACGCCGCCGCCCACCAGTCCGGTGTTCCCGCCCTGGGGCACCAGGGGGACGCCGAGCTCCCGGCAGGCGAGGACCACCCCGGCAACCTCTTCGGTGGAGCCCGGCCTGACCACGGCGGCCGAGCGTCCCCCGAACCGCCCCGTCCAGTCCGTCGTGTACGAGGCCATGACATCGGGATCGACGATCACCTGCTCACCGACGATTTCGCCCAGCCGATCGACGATCTCATGTTGCCCGGCCATGATCACCACTCTGCCCGACGCCCGCCGCCGGTGCGGCCCGGAAGGTCGAACCGGCTCTTGGTTCCTACGTCCCCTGGCCGGATCGATTCCGGGTTCCGGGCCACCTGCGCCACCATGGTCGCGGTGGCGCTTCGAACTCGACCGGTTCGTCCGTCAACCAGAAGCTGTCCAGCGTGGTCGGCGGCGGCGCCGACTGCCACCAGTGGCGTCGGGGCGGTTCGGGTTCAGGCTGGACGAGGCCCTCCCGCGACCACAGGCTGTTCAAGGCGGTGCGTGGCGGGGCCCCGGGATCTGCGGCTGCCACCGCCGGGGCCTCGGGAGCTCCGGCCGTCACCGCCGGGGCCTCGGGAGCTCCGGCCGTCACCGCCGGGGCCTCGGATGTCGGTTCGGCCAGCCTGGCCGTGGTGCCGCCCATGAGGATGGCGCGGAGCGAGCTGAGATCGTCGTCCTTGGCCGCGATCACCCGCTCCCGCTCGCGGGCCTCGGCCTCGGCCACTTCGGCCCGGATCTGGAGCGCGGCGATCTGGGCTCGGAGGACTTCGACCTCGGAGAGGACGGGCACGAGCATTGGTTCGATGCGCTCGACCGGGGTGTGGGACCCGATCGGGGTGTGGGACTCGATCGGGGTGTGGGACCCGATCGGGGTGTGGGACCCGATCGGGGTGTGGGACTCGATCGGGGTGTGGGACTCGATCGGGGTGTGGGACCCGATCGGGGTGTGGGACCCGATCGGGGTGTGGGACTCGATCGAGGTGGTGGGACCGGTCGGCGTGGGACCGGTCGGCCGGGCGGCATCCAGTTCCGAGGACGGGATGAGCCAGCGTCCCCTGCCCTTCCCCTCCTTGCGGGCGTTGGGGAACTCCCCGGCGGCGAGCCGACGTTGGATGGCGCTGCGATCGACACCGGTGGCCTCGGCAGCCTCGGTGATGGTCAGCATCGACTTGCCGTTGGCGGTGCTCATGGACCGCGCCCTTCCTCTCCTGCACAGGGCTCCCCCACGAGCCACTGATTGACAGCATCGTCGGATTCTGCGGAGTTCTTGAATCCGCGGTCATGTCCCGGGACGAGCGCCGGGTGGCTGATCCGCTCACAGGGGAGCCGTCTGACCTGCCCCTTGACGCTGCTCTTCCTCTGATGGCCAATCCGCTGGCGGTGGAGGGCGAACCTTTCTGGTCCGCGGAGAGTCACTATATACATGCGCACGGATTCCGCGACCTTCACGAAGGCGACTTCGGGAAGGCGAAGGGTCATCGGGACGTGAACGACCTCGAGACATGGCTCGAGGAGGGTTATCCACGCTCGTTCCGGACGGCCTGCCTGATCCTCGGCAACCGGAGCGACGCCGAGGAAGCCGTCCAGGAGGCGTTCTTGCGGGCATGGCGGTTCCGGGACTCCCTCACCAGCGGGGCCGACTTCAAGCCGTGGCTGTACCGCGTCGTCGTGAATGCGTGTAATTCGAAGCTTCGCCAGGAGATCCCCCATCGGGACCGGCGGTCGAACGACGACGGGCTCGCCGCCACGTCGTCGATCGAGGATGACCCCACCCGTGTCGCCCTCTCTCAGGACGTCGTCCGCGCCCTGCACGATCTGCCGGTGCATCTGCGGGTCGTCGTCGTATTGCGCTACTACGCGGACCTCAGCGAGCGTGAGATCGCCACCGCCATCGGCCGGCGGCAGGGGACGGTGAAGTCGCGCCTGCACGAGGCCCGCCGGCTCCTGGCCGAGCATCCGGCGTTGCAGTCGCAGGTTCCCGGCGACCGCGCCGCATCGGAGGTGCCCGGGTGACCATGGTCGACGAGGAAGTCCTCAGCCGCATCATCGGTGAGGCGGCGGCGATGATCGAGGTCCCCGAAGGTGCGACCGAGGCGATCCTCCTGGCATCCCGGCCCGCCGAACCGAGGACCCGGACACGGCGCCCGCGGCCCACCTTCGCCAGCGGCAGTCGCGGTCGGAGGATTCTGGTGGCCGCCGTGGTGATCATGGTGGCGGGCGGGGTCTCGCTCTCGCTGGTGGCATCCAGGCCCGCTTCGAACGGAGGCGGTGATGCGAGCTCGGCGGGAGTCGAACGAGGAACCACATCGTCGGGCTTGGTCGCGCCGGCCCACCCGACCGCAGCTCCGTCTGCCCCACCCGCTTCCGCCGGTGGTGCGCCGGCGAGCTCCGTGCCCGCGCTCCCGCCCGGATCTGTGGGCCAGTCGGCCCGGGTCGAGGCCAGCGGTTCCATCAGTCTGACGATCGGGAACGGGAAGCTGCAGTCGGTGCTGGCCACGCTGTCCGACCTGGCCGCGGGCAAGGGGGGATTCGTGGCCAGCAGCCAGGTCCAGGTGGGCGGGGGAGGGTCAGGGACGCCATCGTCGGGCACCATCGTCCTGCGGGTCCCCCAGGCGTCCTTCGGTGCAGTGGTGTCGGAGGTGCAGCGGATCGGTCGTGCCACATCGCTCACCACGACGTCCACCGACGTCACCGGGCGGTACGTGGATCTTCAGGCCCGTATCGCCGCGCTGCAGGCCAGCCGGCAGCAGTACCTCACGATCATGGGCCAGGCCACCTCGATCGGTGACATCCTGGCCGTCCAGAGTCAGCTCGACGACCTTCAGAGTCAGCTCGAACAGCTCCAGGGCCAGCTGGCGGTGCTCGACAACGAGACCACCTACGGGACCCTCACGGTGTCGCTGGCCGAAGCCGGTCACCGGCCGGCCCCACCCCAGCCGCCGAGGACCGGACTCGAGAACGCGTGGCACGACGGGATCGGTGGCTTCGTCTCGGGGGTCGAGTGGCTGATACGGATCGCCGGTACCACGCTCTTCGTACTGCTCTTCCTGGCCGCGCTGCTCGTTGCGGGAAGATGGGTGTGGCGGGCGTCCCGTCGTCGGATGCTGTGAAGGACGTTCTACTCCCGACGCCGCAGTTCACGGCTCGGCACCTCAGGCGAAGATGGGGCAGACTGGTCCCGCCCACCCATGGACGGAGGATGGCCGGATGGTCTCGAAGACGACGGACGAGCTGCTGGCCGAGGTTCCCTTGTTCGCCGGGCTCTCGCGGAAGGACCTGAAGCGCGTCTCGGGGTTGGCCACACGGCTGGAACTACGCCAGGGCCGTGAGCTGACCCGCCAGGGCGACATCGGCCGCGAGTTCATCGTCGTTCTGGAGGGCACCGTCGATGTGATGATCGACGGCGAGCTGGTCAACACCTGTAACGCCGGGTCGTGCTTCGGCGAGATCGCGCTGCTCAGCGATCGACGGCGGACGGCCACGGTGGTGGCAAAGACCGATGTCGTCGTGGATGTGATCGGTCGTCAGGAGTTCTCCACGCTCCTCCAGGACCATCCCGCCATCGCCGAGCAGCTCAAGGCTGTGATGGCGGCCCATCTGGGCGAGGACGACTCCCGCTAGCCGGCGCACGCCGGCTCATCCCTCGGTCAGGGCCGGTTCCGCGGGCGGCATCCCGGTCGGGCGCCCGGACCCGCAAAACGCAACGACCCCCGGGAAGAGGCCTAACCGGGGGTCGTCGAGTGGTTGGACAGACCGCCAAACTCCCCCCTGGTGTCCTGCCCATCCGCTGGCTCCAGCATGCGCCTCTTGCGGAGCCCGGCACCATCCTCAAAATTGGTGTTTTTCGGCTCCGCCCGTGCCTGGGCCTCGGGGATCCGGCCGGGCGGGTGTCGCCGATCCAACAGGGCGGGTGTCCAGCCTGTTCGCCGGACACCCACGGAAATCGCCCTATCCTCGGACCATGGTTCGACCGGCCCCCACTGCGGAGGGATCCACGGCCGCATCCGGCCTGGAGATCATGGGCGTCTGCAAGTCGTTCGGATCCCAGGAGGTTCTGACCGGAATCGACCTCGAGGTGCCCGAAGGATCCCTGACCGCCATCCTCGGACCGTCCGGGAGCGGCAAGACCACTCTGTTGCGGGTGACGGCCGGATTCGAACGGTCCGATCGGGGCACCGTGGTCCTGGGCGGTCGGCTCGTGGAGGACGCCCACGTCGTCCTGCCCCCCGAGCAGCGGGGAATCGGGTACGTCCCCCAGGAAGGATCGCTCTTCCCCCATCTCACGGTGGCCGCCAACGTCGCCTTCGGCGTGCCGCGTGCGGCCAGGCGGAAATCGGGGAGCACCATCTCCGAACTGCTGGACATGGTCGGCCTGGCGGGGCTGGGTGATCGCTATCCTCACCAGCTCTCCGGTGGCCAACAGCAGCGGGTGGCGCTGGCCCGGGCCCTGGCCATCCGACCGGCCCTGGTCCTGCTGGACGAGCCCTTCTCGTCCCTGGATGCCAGCCTCCGCTCCAGCGTGCGGTCCGATGTCCAGGACGTGTTGCGGGCGGGAGGGATCACCGCGGTGCTGGTGACCCACGATCAGGATGAGGCCCTGTCGATAGCCGACCGGGTGGCTGTGATCCGGGACGGTGTGATCAGGCAGCACGGGACACCCCAGCAGCTCTACGACCATCCGGTCGACCCGGCCATGGCGCGGTTCCTCGGCAACGCCAATCTCGTGCCTGCCACCGTGGAGGGCGACCGGGTCGACACCCCGTTCGGACCCATGACCCTGCGACCGGACTCGGGAAGGGGCCGGATCTCGGGGCCGGTGGTGGCCCTGGTCCGGCCCGAGCAGCTGGCCATCTCGACCACCGTGACCGGCTCCGGGCTCCGGGCCGTGGCCCTGCGGACCCAATTCCACGGGCACGACACCGTGATCACCTTCAGCCCGCTCTCCCTGCCCGGCTCCGATCCGATCAGCGTCCGGGCCGAGGGAGAGCTGGTGGTGGTCGAGAACACAGAGGTCGAGCTCACCACCCGCGGCTCCGCGGTGGTGTGGCCGGCAGGCGAAGCTTCCCGCCCCCAGACCGGGGACGCTGCGCACCCCGCCGGGGTCTAAGGCCTGCTTGACAATCTAAGTTAGGTACACCTAATAATAGTGCGTGGCCACATCGACTGACGGCGGGGCGGGGATTCGGCCGCCTCGGGGGCGACGCCTGCTTCCGGGCCTGGTCGCCCTGTGCCTGACCGGTGGCCTGTTGGCGGCATGCGGAGGCTCATCATCCGGGTCGGCCCAGTCGATCACCCTCTACAACGGCCAGCACGTGCAGACCACCGAATCACTGGTGGCCGGATTCGAGAAAGCCACAGGTATCACGGTCGACATCCGCAGTGGTGACGAGGACACCCTGGCCAACGAGATCGAGACCGAAGGGGCCCGGTCACCCGCCGATGTCATCTACACCGAGAACACCCCGGCCATCCAGTATCTGGCGGGCAAGGGATCGCTGGCCAAGGTGGACGCCTCGACATTGGCCAACACCCCGAGCCGGTACAACTCGCCCGACGGCGACTGGGTGGGGGTGTCGGCCCGGGTCAGCGTGCTCATCTACAATCCCGCCCTCATCGCCCGGGGTCAGCTCCCCGCATCGGTGCTCCAGTTGGCCGACCCGCGCTACCGGGGAAAGCTGGCCCTCGCACCCGGCGAGACCGACTTCCAGCCCATCGTGACCTCGGTCGATCGCACCTACGGCGAAGCCGCGACACTGAGGTGGCTCGAGGCGATCAAGGCCAACGCCGGGGGCAACACCTATCCGGACAACGAGACCATCACCGAGGAGGTCAATCGGGGAGCGGTGGCGTTCGGTGTGATCAACCAGTACTACTGGTACCGCCTGCGAGCCGAGATCGGCGCGTCGAACATGCGCTCCGACATCACCTACTTCGCCCCCCGCGACCCGGGGTACGTGCTCGACATCTCGCCGGCTGCGGTGCTCAAGTCGAGCACCCATCAGGCTGCGGCACAGAAATTCCTGGCCTACCTCACCTCGACGCAGGGCCAGGAGATCATCGCCCATTCGATCAGCTTCGAATACCCGATCGCCTCGGGGGTGACCACGTCCCAGCCCGAGACCCCGTTCCACCAGCTGCAGCCGAATGCCATCACCATCGCCGAACTGGGTGACGGCTCGACGGCGATAGCCCTCCTGAAGCAGGCCGGGCTGCTCTGATGCCCATGCCGGCCGGGCTCCACCCCGGATGAGCGTGGGCATCCGGTGACGGCGGACCCGACGACTGTGGCCGGCCCCGAACCTCCACCGACGACCGGTACCCCGGTCCCCACCCGCGGCGCCCGACGGCCGCGGATCCTCCTCGCAGCCAGCACGGCCGTCGCCGTTGTCCTGCTGGTCCCACTGGTCTTCCTCGTCATCGAAGCCAGCGGGGCGGGTCTGTCCACCGTCATCCACCTGATCTTCCGGCCGCTCACCGCCACGCTGCTGTGGAACACCATTCGGCTCACCGTGGTCGTCACCGTGCTCTGCGCCCTCATCGGCACCCTGGCCGCGTGGTGCGTCGAGCGGACCGATCTGCCCGGGCGGCGGATCTGGGCGGTGTTGGTGGTGGTCCCCTTCGCCATCCCGGACTTCGTGGTCAGCTTCGGATGGGCATCGCTGTCGACCTGGGTCCACGGCTTCCGGGGCGCGGTGCTGGTCATGACGTTGGCCGTCTATCCACTGGTGTACCTGCCCGTGGCCGCCAGCCTGCGGGGGGCAGATCCGGACCAGGAGGACGTGGCCCGCAGCCTCGGGAGCAGCCGGATCAACACCTTCTTCCGGATCACCCTCCGCCAGGCCCGGGGCGCCATCCTCGGCGGCTGCCTCCTCGTGGCCCTGGTCATGTTGGCCGAGTACGGGGCCTTCGAGATCCTCGGCTATCAGACCTTCACCACCGAGATCTTCACCGAGTTCCAGGAGTTGTTCAACGTGCCGGCCAGCTGCGCCCTGGTGTTCGTCCTGGTGCTGTTGGGTCTGGTCGTGCTCGGAGCCGAGGCCATGACCCGGGACAAAGGGCGGGTCTCGCGCCTCGGCCCCCAGGTCCAGCGGGTGACCCACCGTCACCGGCTGGGCAAGGCCACCGTCCCGGTCCTGTTCGCATTCTTCGCGCTGGTCGGGCTTGCCCTCGGCGTGCCGGTCGGGTCGTGCATCTACTGGACATTCGAGGGAGGAGCCCATGCGCTGACCGGGGTCAGTATCGCCAGCGCCACCTGGCACACCGCCCTCTACAGCGGAAGCGCAGCCGCGCTGGCCACGCTGATGGCCCTGCCGGTGGCCCTGTTGGCCGTCCGCAATCCGGGGCGCCCGGTGCACATGCTCGAACGCAGCACCTACCTCGTCCTGGCCATGCCCGGCATCGTGATCGCCTTCGCCCTGAGCTACTTCACGGAACGGTACGCCGTCTCATTCCTCTACCAGAGCGCTCCACTGCTGATCCTGGCCTACGCCATCTTGTTCTTCCCCCTGGCCCTCGTCGGGGTGAAGGCATCGGTGGCCCACGCGCCGGTGGGCCTCGAAGAGGTGGCACGATCGCTCGGCCTGACCCGCCTCGCCGTCCTGCGTCGGGTCACCCTCCCTCTCATCGGCCCGGGCCTGGCCGCCGCCTTCTCGCTGGTTCTCCTGGCCGCCGTCACCGAGCTGACCGCCACCCTCATTCTCGTCCCCACCGGCGTGCAGACCCTCTCCACCCAGTTCTGGGCCTACCAGCAGAACCTCTCCTACGGCCAGGCGGCACCCTTCGCGCTGGTGATCATCGCCATCGCCGCCGTGCCCAGCTACGTGCTCGGGCGGTACTTCGACCGCCTGCCGGCCCGGGCGGCATCGACATGAGCGATCCCGCCGCCGGTGCGGAGCCGCCGACCTGACCCTGCCGGCGGACCGAGGTCGGGTGCGCTGTACAGCATCGACCGGGGCATGGGATGCTCGCCCGGCGGGCGGTAAGTCGAGACGAAGAGGAGAGAGCGACGTGTCCCAATCAGAAGGCCGGTCACCCGTTGACCTGGAGGTGCGCGACGGTGTGGCCTGGATCACCCTGGACGATCCTGACAACGGCAACTCCTTTTCGGCCGAGAGCGTGGGCGCCTTGGCCCGGGCCGTCAACGCGGCACGGGCCGCCGAGGTCGGGGTCGTGGTGCTGTCGGCCCGCGGACCGGCGTTCAGCGTGGGTGGTGATCTGGGTGCGTTCGAACGCGCACCGGACCCCGGGGCCTACGTCGATGACCTGGCCGAGGCCCTCCACCGCGTCGTCAGTGAGCTGACCCGGCTCGACGCCATCGTCGTCGCCGTCGTCCAGGGCATGGCCGCGGGCGCCGCCGTCCCGCTGGCCGCGGCTGCGGACATCGTGCTGGCCGCCGAGTCGGCGCGGTTCACCCTGGCCTACACGAAGGTCGGTTTGACTCCCGACGGAGGCAGCAGCTTGTTGGCCGCCTCCATCGGGCTGCACCGGGCGCTGTACCTGGCCCTGCTCAATCCGGTGCTCACCGCGGCCGAGGCGCAGGCCATGGGCCTGGTGATGGAGGTCCACCCCGACGACGCCCTCGGACAGGCGGTCGAGGGCGTCGTGCGGCGCCTGTCCCGGGGGAGCCGGACGGCGTCGGCGGCGGCCAAGCACCTGCTCCGCGAGCAGGTGCTACCGGCACCCGAGACGGCCATGCGGCGGGAGACGCTGGCCATGCGGGCCGCCGCCGCTGGACCGGACGGGCGCGAAGGCATTGCCTCGTTTCTGGCCAAACGGTCACCGGCATTCCCCTCGGTGGTCTCCGGCCCGACCGTCGCCGGCCGGTGACCGGGCGGCCGCCCGTGGGCGGTGCGGCCCCGGTAGCGGCGGATCCGATTCCCGGCTGAACCCGCCGCCGGTCGGTCCCCGGCCGACCCGTCAGGACACCGGGCGGCCCGTCAGGCCTCGGGGACGGCCGTACGATACGTTGTGTCGGCCATGGCCACTGAACCACGCCCAGGGGTGGTCCACGGACCGCTCTTGCGGAGACAGCGGAGGTTCCTGATCGTGCCGAATCACGCCCGAAGAGGCCGGGTGGGACGGCGGATGCGGGCCGCCAGCCGATGAGCGGACAAGTCTCTCCGGACGCACCCAAGCAGGGGACGACGCTCTCCTACCTTCCCGCTCTCGACGGCATCAGGGGCGTGGCCATGATCGGGATCCTGGGCGTCCACGCGGGGATCTACCTGACCGCCGGAGGCTTCTACCTTCTCGACAGCTTCTTTGCCCTGTCAGGGTTCCTGATCACCTCGTTGCTGATCGTCGAGTGGCGGAAGAGCGGCACCATCAAACTGAAGGTCTTCTGGGCCCGTCGGGCTCGGCGCCTGCTCCCCGCCCTGTTCGTCATGCTCATCGGCGTGGCCATCATCTACGGCCTGTTCGTGCCCGCGGGTACCTTTCCGACGCTCCGGGGTGATGCTCTCTCGGCTCTCTTCTACTTCGCCAACTGGCACTTCATCGCGGCCGGCGACAACTATTTCGACCAGACCGCCCTCACCTCGCCCCTGATCCACATGTGGTCACTGTCCCTCGAGGAGCAGTTCTACGTCGTGTGGCCGCTGGTGGTCCTGGGCATCTTCAAGATCTGGCGGTCGTTGCGGGTCCTGTTGGTCGTCTGCATCGTGGGGGTGTTCCTCTCCGCGCTCGAGATGGCATTCGTCTTCAACCCGGCGGACGTGACCCGCGTCTACTTCGGTACCGACACCCATGCCCAATCCGTGCTCGTGGGAGCGTCATTGGCGGTGGGCCTGGCCATGTGGGCCGATCGCCGGCGCAAGGGTGCCGAGCAGGATTGGCAGGCTCGCACGCCCAAGGCCCGTTTCCTGCTGACGGCCATCGGTGTCGCCGGCATGGCCGGCACCGCCGTCCTCTGCATCACCGTCCACTCCGACCAGGCCTTCGCCTATCGCGGCGGGTTCCTGCTCGCCGCCATCGCCGCCTCCGCCGTGCTCCTCAGTGTGTCGTGTGCGCAGTCCTCGCCCGTGGCCAAGCTGTTGTCGTTCACCGTCTTCACCTATGTCGGGCGGATCTCCTATTCCACCTACCTCTGGCACTTCCCGCTGTTCATCTTCATCAACCATGCCCGGACGGGACTCACCGGGTGGCCCCTGTTCGCCGTGCGGGTCGCCCCCACGCTGGCCGTGGCGTCGGCGTCGTTCTTCTTCGTCGAACGGCCCATCCGGCAGGGAACCTTCTTCACCTCGTTCCGGGTACGGATCCTGACCGCCCCGGCGGCCGCCGTCGTGGTGGTGGCCATCGTCCTGGCCACCATGCCGGAAGCCGAGACCTTCGCCGGGGGGTCGGTCGCCTTGGGGGCCGTCCCCGCCACCCCGATCCAAGGCTCCGTTCCTGCCCCCTATCAGGCCAGCCCGGTCCGGGTTCTCCTCGTCGGGGACTCCGAAGCGCTGACGCTCGGGATCGGTCTCGGGGCCGCGGTGCGGGCCGATCCAGGGAAGTACGACCACCTGTACCTTCTCAACGAGGGGATCCTCGGGTGTGGCGTGGCCCAGGGGACGACGGGTATCCAGGGCGATACGACGTTCGTCGTCGGGAAGCCGTGCACGCCGTACCCGCAGCGGGGCAATTGCCCCCCGGGAGGCGTCTTCGGTCCCCAGCAGAACGTCCCGTGCCAGGAGTGGACGGCAGCCTGGGCCGACTGGGTCCGTCAGCTGAAGCCCAACGTCGTGGTGCTGCTGGCCGGGGGCGGCGAGGTGCTCGACCGCGAGTTCGAGGGCCACATGACCAACATCCTCGATCCGGCCTTCGCCGCCTACGTGAAGAGCCAGTTGGAGAAAGCCGTTCGGATCGCCACCGCCGGGGGCGCCCGCATGGTGCTCATGACCAAGCCGTGCCAGAGCACCGGCGAACAGCCCGACGGGGAACCGTGGCCGGAGGACAGTTCCTCCCGCCAGGACGTCTACAACTCACTGCTCCGTCAGGTGGCCGCCGAGCACCCGAGCCGGGTCTACATCCAGGATCTCAACTCCTACGTCTGCCCCGGCGGCAGGTACGCCGAGGATCTGAACGGTGTGCCGGTGCGCGAGTCGGACGGAATCCATTTCCAGTACCAGGAGCCCGGTGTCGGTGGCGACTACCTGGCCCCCTCCATCCTCCCCTACTGGGTGGCGCTCGGCCACCTCCAGGAGGTACAGACGGGTGGGGCCAGCGTCGACGTGGGTGCCCTGCCGGAATTCTTCGCCCCGCAGTGAGCCGGATCCGACGGTGCCGACGAGCTCGGAATGGCTGCCCCGGACGCTGTTCGGAGTTGCAGTACGATCGCCAACGCTTCTGCTCGATCGGCGACTGAAAGCCGGGCTCAATCGGATGGCAATGCGGTGCTAGAGGGCGCTGTCCACGAATTCGACTCCACAGAGCGGTCATCTCCGCTCGACACCGATCCCACGGATACCGAGCCCGGGCATCACCGGCGCACGTCGGCACTGGACGGCATCAGGGCCTTCGCCGTCCTGGCCGTCATGGCGTACCACTTCGGGGTTCCGGGGACGAGTGGGGGATTGCTCGGCGTGGACGTCTTCTTCGTCCTGTCAGGGTTTCTGATCACCTCGTTGATCTGCCGGGAGCTCCAGCAGACCAGGACGATCCGGCTGGGACGTTTCTGGGCCCAGCGGGCCCGCCGGCTCCTGCCCGCGCTGTTCGTACTCCTGATAGGCGTTGCCCTCTACGTCCACGTCTTCGCCGGCTCGATCGACCTGGCGTCCGTTCGTGGGGACGCCTTCGCCACGCTCACCTACGTCTCCAACTGGCGCTTCATTCTCTCGGACCAGGGGTATTTCGCCCTGGCGGCGGCACCCTCCCCCTTCCTGCACACCTGGTCGCTGGCCATCGAGGAGCAGTACTACCTGGTATGGCCACTCGTCGCACTGTTCGTGGCCCGACGGTGGGGAACCCGGAAGGTGGCTCTTGTGGCTGCGATCGGCGCGGCTGCCTCCGCCGTCCTGATGGGTTCGATGTACGTCGCCGGGTTCTCCATCGAGCGCCTCTACTACGGCACCGACACCCGTGCCCAATCGCTGCTCATCGGCTCGTTCGTGGGTGCCGTCGGCTCCCACGTCGGAAGCAGCTTCGACATCCTGCCCGGGAGTTGGACCGCGACGCGCTGGCTGCGCCGGCTGTGGACGTTGTCGGGGGTGCTCGGAGCCCTGTTCCTCGCCTGGGCGTGGCATGACCTCGTAGGGCAGGACGGCCGGCTGTACGTGGGTGGCTTCTTCTGTGTGGCCGTGGCCGCCGCGTGCGTCATCATCGCCTGTGTGACCTTCCCGGGCTCCGCGCTGGCCCGTTTCTGCTCGCTCGGCGCGCTGGTGTTCATCGGACGCATCTCCTATGGGCTCTACCTCTATCACTGGCCCCTCTACCTCCTGATCGATCACGCCCATACCGGCCTGTCGGGGATCTGGCTGCTCGGGGCCAGGCTGCTCACGACATTCGCGGTCGCCACCGTCTCCTTCTTCGCCATCGAAGAGCCGATTCGGACGAGAAGGATCTTGACCGGGCGGATGGGACTGGTGGGAATGGGGACGGCCGCCGTGGTCGCCGCGCTGGCCCTCTTCCTGGCCACCGCGGCCCCCGCCACCCCCATCGGTGCCGTTCCCACCACCGGCGGGGCGTCGGTCGCGCAACGGCAGGCCCTCACCGCCGCCCATGCGTTCACGACCCGACCGATCCGCTTCCTGCTGCTGGGTGACTCGATTGCCCTGACCCTCGGGGTGGGACTGGGGGTCCGATCCCAGCCCCGTTACGGAGTCCAGGTCAACGATCGGGGCACGCTCGGCTGTGAGCTCGACACGTTCGAGGTGAACCTCTCGGGAGTCGTCGGGCCTGCGACACCGGGATGCACCCACTGGCGGACGGTGTGGAAGCAGTATGTGGACCAGGACCGGCCCGATGTCGTCGGGTTGTTGATCGGACGGTGGGAGGTCAGCGATCAGCTGTACCACGGGAACTGGGTTCACATCGGCCAGTCGGCGTGGGACGACCACCTCGCCTCCGAGCTCGACCAGGCCTTCGCTCTGCTCTCGGCCGGTGGTGCGAGGATCATCGTGTTCACGATGCCCTACGTCGATCCGCCGACCGAGGCCGCCAACGGGACGCCGTTCCCGGAGAACTCTCCCACCCGGGTGGCGGCATTCAACAAGCTCCTCCGGAGCGTGGCCGACAGACAGTCCCGACCCGTGACCGTCGTCGATCTCAACAAGATGCTCGATCCACACGGTGTCTATGAGCCTGACCTCGATGGCATCCAAGTGCGGTGGTCCGACGGGATCCACATCACCGAGGAGGGCGGAGAATGGCTCCAGCCACGCATCCTGCCCATCGTCGCCGAGCAGGGACTCGATGCCCGGGCGGGTGGGGCGTGATCGGGCGACGCCGAGCTCCCGTCCGGTGGTTCTGCCTGGCCCTCGTCGCCGTTGCCGGGATCGCCCTGAGCTCATGCGGCGGATCGCCTGTGGTCACATCCCCCGCATCGGCCGACCCCGCGGACGGGCCGGTCGGTCCGCTGCGGGCTCCGGGAGGCCCGTGGCTGGTGGACCGGGATGGACGGACCGTCCTGCTCCATGGGGTCGATCTGGTCTACAAGATCCCGCCCTACGAGGTCGAGGTGAGCGGCACCGGGCGTGACGTTCTCACGCCGGCCGAGGCGCAGCGCATGGCCCAGCTCGGGTTCACCGTCGTGCGACTGGGGATCATCTGGAAGGGCCTCGAACCCGGTACCGACCCGATCGACGATCCCACCGTCTGTACGCCGGGTGCCCCTCGAGGATCCGGGTCCGGTCAGTTCGATGCCGGGATCTTCGATGCCTACCTGGCCCGCTTGGAGGCCACGGTCTCGCTCCTGGCCAGATACGGGATCTTCTCCCTCATCGACATGCACCAGGACGTCTACAACGAGGCCTTCGGCGGTGAGGGGGCGCCGAACTGGGCGGTGTGCACCGACGGCATCACTCCCCAACCCCGACTGCACGTCGCCAACTGGAGTGTCAACTACACCGGGCCGGGGGTGGCCCAGGCCTACGGTCACTTCTGGGACAACGACGTGGTCGGGAACCTCCAGGGCGAGTTCGACACCGTATGGACGAAGATCGCCGCCCGATTCCGGGGGAACCCGTGGGTGATCGGCTACGACCCGTTCAACGAGCCGTACGGGCCCGGCCTCGGCACCCGACCCGACAACCCGGCGTTCGATGCTCTCCTCGAGTGCTTCTACACCGGCCGGGCCCATCCGGGGTTGGACCAGGACGGCAGGCGGGTCACCTGCCCGGCCGACGATCCTGCGCAGGGCCTCATCCCTCGCATCGAGGCCGCCGACCCCACCCATCTGGTGGCCTACGAGGGCAACTACAGCACCGATTCGGGGGTGGTCAACCACATCGGGGCCATGGACTACCCGCGCCTCGTGCTCAACTTCCACGACTACTGCTTCCTCCACGTCCCCAACGGTCCGGAGCCGGCTGACTTCGCTTCCATCTGCGGACCTCTCGAACGCTTCGTCTTCACCCAGCACGACCAGGAACGGGTCAACAACTCCACACCCGAGCAGCCCGGCGGACCCGGTTGGCTGCTCACCGAGTTCGGTGCCACCACCGACACCTCGGACCTGGGTCGGATCACCTCCGGTGCGGACGCCAACCTCGTGGGGTGGATCTACTGGCAGTGGATCAACTATGACGACCCGACCGGGTCGCACTCGTCGGCACTCTGGCCTCCCCGCGCCGCCACCGCCTCCCAGCTGAACGTGCTGTCGCAGACCTACGCCTCGGCGGTTGCCGGAACGCCACTGTCCATGGGCTTCGATCCCGCCACGGCTGCCTTCGAGTTCCGCTACCGATCCGACCCGAGGATCACGGCACCCACCGTGATCGTGGTACCGGTGGCCACCCATTACCCGCACGGTTACTGTGCCCGAACAACCGGGGGGCGGGTCATCTCCCGCCCGGATGCGACCCGGATCGACGTGGATGCAGGGCCGACGGCCAGCGTGGGGACCGTGTCGATCACCGCGGGTTCGTGTTGACGGAACCGCGGCGCGACCGGCGGGAACCGCCGCGGTTCCTACCCGTGTCGGTGCAAGGGGTCGGGGCTGTGAGCGATCGCCTGATCCGGGTGACGCTGGCCGGGGCCGACCTCGAGCACCTCGCCGTCGGGCAACCGGCGGCCAGCATCCGGCTCCTGCTCCCATCGACTCCCAGCGGAGCGCTCGTCATCCCGAGCTGGAGCGGCAATGAGTTCCTGCTCCCGGACGAGCGACGACCCGTCATCCGGACCTTCACGCCTCGGCCCGTCGGGCCACGGGTCCTCGAGCTCGACATCGTCATCCACGACGGTGGGCTCGCGTCCGATTGGGCCACGGCGGCCAGCGCCGGTGACCAGGCCGCGGTCTCGGGCCCAGGCCGCGGCTACTCGATCGACGGTGACGCCGGCGACTTCTTCCTGGGCGGGGACGAGACCGCCATACCGGCCATCTGCCAGCTTCTCCAGGCGCTGCCGGCGCAGAAGTCGGTGCAGGTGCACATCGAGGTCTCCCACCCCGGAGCCCGTATCGCACTGCCCGGGCATCCGCTGGCGACCACCGAATGGCACGACCTGCCCCCTGGCGCCGCTCCCGGCGATGCGTTGATCGACGCCGTCGAGGGCGCCCGATTCGGCACCGGTGTCCGGGTCTGGGTGGCCGGGGAGGCGGCGGCGGTGCAGCGTATCCGCCGTCACCTCTTCGAGGTCCGGGGGGTGTCTCGCACCCAGGTGTCGGCGCGTGGTTATTGGAAGCACGGCCGGGCCGGTGGGTGATACTGGGGCCGTGCTTCTCATCGATGCCGCCAACGTGGTCGGGTCTCGGCCCAACGGCTGGTGGCGGGATCGCCCGGGGGCGGCCCGGGCATTCGTCGAGCGGGTTCGTGTTGCGGTGGCGGCCGGGCGGCTGGTCGAACCGGTCGTGGTGGTCCTGGAGGGGGCTGCCCGTACCGGTGTCGAGGCGGGGGTGGCCGGCGGGGTCACCGTCCTCCATGCGCCCGGCAGCGGTGACGACACCCTCGTTTCCACCGCCGCCGGAGCCTCGGGTCAGGTGACACTCGTCTCGGCGGATCGTGCGTTGTGCCGGCGGGCCACCGACCTGGGGGCAGACGTGGTCAGACCGGGATGGCTCCTCGGTCTGCTTGACGGGTGACGCCGGGCGCGCCGGTTCGTTGGGATGGAAAAGGCTCTCTAGAGTGGCCCACGTGGAACGAATCGACGCCGACCTGCTCATTCCGGGACGGGGCGATCCCATACGCGACGCCGCTGTCGTCATCGACGGATCTTCGATCGTCTACGTGGGTCCCCGCCAGACCGCGCCCGACGTTCGGTCCCCGGTCTCGGTCCCTTGCCTCATGCCCGGACTGTGGGACTGCCACGCGCACTTTCTCGGTTTGCGCTCCCTCGACCTCAACGAACTGGCCCTGGTTCCGACCGCCGTTCTCGCTGCCCGTGCCGCCAAGGACGCAGAGATCGCGCTGCAGGCCGGATTTACGAGCGTCCGAGAGGCTGGCGGGCTCGGCGTTCACCTGGCCCGGGTCGTCGAGGAAGGGCTGCTGGCCGGCCCTTCGATCTACGCCCCCGGAGCCATCCTGAGCCAAACCGGTGGTCACGGAGATCTGCATGCCCTCCCACTGCCCTGGATGGGCGATCTGTGTCAGAGCGGAGGGCCGTTGGCACTGTGCGACGGCATCCCCGAGTGCCTCAAGGCGGTCCGCTCCCAACTCCGGCTCGGGGCCAAGGTCATCAAGATCTGTGCCTCCGGGGGAGTCCTGTCCCAGGTCGACGACCCTGTGCATCAACAGTTCAGCGATGACGAGATGCGGGCCATCGTCGAGGAGGCTGGGAGGGCCGAGCGCATCGTGATGGCCCACTGCCACGGAAAGCCGGGCATCATGGCGGCGCTGCGGGCCGGTGTGCGGACCATCGAGCACGGTAGCTACCTGGACGAGGAAGCCGCGTCCGCCATGCGCGAGCTCGGAGCCGTGCTGGTACCGACCCGGTTCATCGTGGAACGCGGCCTTCAGGCGAAGGACAGCATGCCCGGCTATGCGTTCGAGAAGATGGAGGCTGTCGCCGACCGCCACCTCGAAGCGATCCATATCGCCCACCAAGCGGGTGTCACCCTGGCCCTCGGGACCGACATCTCGACCAGTGGCCGGGAGACAGCCGTCCCGTGGGGGATGAATGCGCGGGAGCTCGTCCATCTCGTCGATGCAGGCCTGAGCCCGCTGGAGGCGATCCGGGCCGGTACGGCCAACGGACACCTGACACTCGGGCCGCAAGCCCCGAGAGCAGGGGTGATCGAGGATGAGTGGGACGCCGATCTGATCGCCGTCGATGGTGACCCGATCGCCACCATCAGCCTGCTGGCCGACCCGGTCCACATCACACACGTGTGGAAACGGGGCCGGCTGGTGAAGGAGCCGACTGCTCCCCGCCCCGGGTGATCCGGCCTACCGCCGACGGGTGCAGGCTTCAGGAGGTCACTGACCGTGAGGCTCCGGCTGCTGGGCACGCTCCACACCCTGCTCGTCGGAGACGACCCGAAGGGCGTGGATGTCTCCACAGACGAAACTGAGTGCCAATCCCGCCGCCAACCACGAGTCCCGTCTCCCGATCGACCGCATCGCGGCCAGGCTGACGACGGTGTCGAGCGCATCGCTGGCCAAGGTGGCCCAGGTCCAACGCCGTGCATCATCTCCCACGCCCGATCGTGCCGCGGACACCGCGCCCAGGCCCAAGACGAGATCCCGGATGCCGATCGTCCTCATCAGGAGGAGGCCGGCGCCAGCCGGCGATTCGGTGCCGGCCAGGCGCATGGGCGCTCCCGGTGCGACGATCAAAGCGATCCCCACCGAGGTGCGGAGCCACCCCATCGCTTCTGAACTGATCGTGGGCACAGCCAGAGCGTAGCCAAGCCGTCCCCACGTTCCTGAAGAAGCCGTCAGAGACGCGCGGAGCGGCGGGCGGTCGCCGCTTCCGAGAGCACCCGGACCGCCGGGGGCAGGAGGGTGTTACCATGGAGGCCAAGCAGTGCGGATGAACGTGTGCCGCCTTGTTGTGGTGAGCCTTCGATGGCTGCCACGCCCGGCCCGGTACCGCTCGCAAACATCGGCCTCGTCGATGCACCGGCGGCAGGGCACCTCTGACACGGGCCCGACCTCCACGCAGTGCTGACCAAGGGCCACCTACGTCAGAGCCGGTTGCGGTCGATCTGGCGGCACGAGCCGACCATCACCGAACACGGTGCTTTTTGGCCGACGATGGCCCGGTCATCAGCGACCGGACCCTGAGGCACGGGGCCAGGAATCACTGGCGCCGCGCTCTCGACACAGAATCATCAATACAGACAGGAACAACGTTCATGAATCATCAATCAGAAGTGCTGGCCGCACTCGATCGAAGCTGCGCCAGGCGGGTCGATGCGGAGAACCAACTGCGCTCGATTCGGGGGAGGGCCCTCAGGGCATCGCTCGCCGAACTCGACAGCCTGCTCGCCTTCGAAGTTCGATTGGAGGCCCGGCTGACGGAAGTCCTGCATCGCAATCTCGCCGCTGCCGACAAGACGGCCGAGTCGGTGTCAACCGAAGGGGCCGCTGCGGTGTCTCAGTAGTTGGTGAGCATCGGAATACTCGAAGGAAGGGTCCGCGTGGACGACGGCGAGGGCATGCTGGTCGAGTTCGTCCGGGTCGAGTACCCGGTTCTCGTCGCCGCCCTCGGACTGGTGTGTGGCAGTCGGGAAGCGGCGGAGGATGCGGTGCAAGAGGCACTGGCCCGAGCAGTCGTCGCCGAGCAACGGGGTCGTCACATCGACTCGCTTCCAGCCTGGGTGCGGGTGGTGGCGTTGAACCTGCTCCGAAACCGGTGGCGATCATTGGGGAGAGAGCGGGTCGCCATCCGCCGGCTTGTGCACACGGAGACCGGTGACTCCGATGGCGGGGGGAGCAGAGAGGACGTTCTCGATCTACGCCTCGCGGTCGCCCGACTACCGCGTCGCCAACGGGAAGCTGTGGCGCTGCACTATCGACTCGGCCTGAGTGTGGCCGAGACGGCAACGGCGATGGGCGTCACCGACGGGACGGTCAAGACGTTGCTGAGCCGAGCAAGGTCGGCCTTGTCGGCCGCTCTCGGAGATGCGGAGGACGCCCGTGCCTGACGATGATGCCTTCGACCCGAGCCTGGACCGTCGATTGCGCTCAGCGCTCGAGGCTGTTGCCGCGCCGGCCGACGGCGCCGGCGTGCCCGCCTCGGTCGCCCGTCGGGTCGCCCGTCACCGGAGACGTGTCCGTTCTGCGACCGCAGCCGCCGTCGTCGTTGTTGTGGTGGGCGGGATCGCCGCCGCCAGCCTCTCATCGGTCGGCGGGGCTCGGCGCCCGGACCGGGTGTCTGCCGCCGCTCCCGCGGCCACGGCGCCGTCGAACTCGCGGGCGGCGGTCGGTTCGAACGGACCTTCCGTGCGCTCCCAGGGTCCAGCCCCCGTTCCCCCACCGTGTCCCACGGGTGCCAGTGTCCCCTCCATGGCCACCGGCAGCTACTGCGGTCCCCGGCCACCGGCAGGCAACGGCCTCGGCCCCGACGGGGAGTGCACCGGCCGCGAGACTGCGCCGCCGTGCGGACCGGGTGCGGTGCCCGGTCACTACTACGCCTACACGATGCCGGGCAGCTGCAGTGGGCTCGTCCTCTTCGACGGGCGGCGGTGGGTGTCCGAGTTGCCGCCACCGACTCCGGTGCCCGCCTTCGATGTCTGGATGCGGCTCACTTCCGGTGGGGTCCTCGGGTGGATAAGCCCTCGGGGCGCGGTCGGCTTCCGGCCCTACACGGGCCAGCCCCTCCTGGCCTGCAGCGGTTCGTCAGGCAGGCCACCCGGTTGATGAGAACCCCGAACCACGCCGAGCCCCTTCGCCCGGATGCACCCGGGCCCAGGGGTCGTCTCCCCGTAGGCACCGAGCGGAGGACCTCGCCGGCCAGAGGAAGATGGGTGGCACGGCGAGCCGCCGTCTTCGGGATGGGTGTTGTCACCGCATCGACCCTGGTGGCATGCCATCCCATCGGTAGGGTGACCTCGACCACGAGACCGCCCGCCTCTCTCCCGGCCACAGGGGTCATGCCAAGGACAAAAAATGCACGGCCGGTGCCGTCGTCGGCGGCCGGTTCATCCATCCGTTCGTCATCGGTGGCCTTCGGGTGGCCCCGCTCACCGGGAACCACTCGGATGCACCCCTGGACCTCGACCGGGCGGCGGCCGAGGAGTACGTCGCCGTCACCGGAGGTCTGGCCGACGGTGCGCCGGCATCCGGCAGGCAGATCGTCGGCTCTGGCCGCGTGACCCTCACCGGCGTCGCCACACCGACCGGGACGCCGGCGCTCCGTGGCCGGCCGGCCTGGATCGGCATCGTCCTCGGCCGCCCGGATGCGGGGGGCTACAACTGCCCCTTAGAAGAGGCGACGACACCCCGGGCACCGGGACGACCGCCATCCGGTGAAGGGGCCACGACTTTTCACCCCATCGACTCCGCGGTCATCTTCTACGGGGTGCGTGGCCAGGGGGCCGTGCTGTACCGGGCCGGGGGCTCCAAGCCCTGTGGGGGGTCCACCGGGCCGAAGGCCACCGTCGCCTATGCAGAGGTGCCGGTACGCTGGGTGCAGCTCGGCCCACCGGGCCTGGCCACGTCCATCGGCTACCGGGCGCCGGTGTGCGCACAATTGTTCGGCGTGGGGACCGGCGGCAACGTCCACACCGGAGTCTTCGGCGTGAACGTGACGGTGGTGGTGCCGTTCGACCGGAGCGGTTGCGGAGCTACGAAGTGGTTCACGACGACCGTGACCGTCTTTCCGGTCGACGCCGGCCCGGGCGCGCCGCCCCCTCCGGGTCGCGTGGTCCTCCGGCACGACCCGATTCCGGCGTCGATACCACCGTCCCTCGTGGATCAGATGGCCGGGTAGCCGACCACTGGCAGCATCGTGGTGGCGCTCGGGCGCAACCGACCTCTTCCGGCGATACCGTGTTCCATGGCGATCGCTCGGATCGAGGTGGTCGGCGTCCTGACTCCCAGTGAGAAGCGGGATCGTCTGGACGCGGTCCATGATGCAATCGTGACGGCCCTGCAGGTACCAAGTGACGATCCGACCGTATCGATCACCGAAATTGACCCGGGCAATGTCATACTCCCGGGCGGTGTCGGCGACCGGTACACGATGGTGGAGATCACAATGTTTGCGGGACGTTCCATCGAAACGAAGCGGGCCCTCTACACGAGTCTCTGTGCGTCGCTCACTTCCGTCGGGATTCCTCTGCCCGACGTACTGATCAACATCGTCGAGGTGCCGACCGACAATTGGGGGGTTCGGGGTGGTATTCCCGCAAGCGAAGTAGATCTCGGATTCCAAGTGGATATCTGAGATCGTCGGCCCGGGTGCCGCGGCCCGTTGCCGTTGCCGGTGGGCCTGCGCTCAATTCGTCGTCGAGATGACACTGGCGCAGTGGCTGCATTTGATGGCAGCCAGGGGCAGGTCGTCCGAAAGGCACTGCGGACACGTCTTGGTGTCCGCCGGAGGGCCGAAGACGGTGCTCCCCCGCCTCTTCATGTAGCTCCGGTAGGGCACGACCAACACGAGGTAGATCACAGCCATGAAGATGAGGAAATAGACAATTGCACCGATGAACGAACCGAGGTCGATGCGCTGCCCGTTGAGCGTCCATCCGAGGCCGAGTGATCCCGCCTTTCCCCCCTCTGCCGCATTGACCAGAGGCGTGATGATCGAATCAGTGAAGGATTTGATGAGGGTGCTGAAGGCGAGGGCCACGACGAGGCCGACGGCAATGACGATCAGCTCTCCCTGCATGAGAAAATTCTTGAGTCCCTTCATGGTCTTTCCTCTCCTTTTCTGCTACCCGACGGCGGTGCCCAACCTAGTCACAATGTCCAGTCGAGGTCACCGCTCGGACGTCTCCCGAGCGGATGCCGGTGGGTTCGGCGTGCGCTCACCGAAGAAGCACAAGACATCGATGCGACGGTGTTGTGTGCCATAGTCGATTTCTGTGAATCCGCGACGGACCGAAGCGCTGAGCGACAGCACTTTTGCGGTGGCCATGACACTGCTCATCTTCGATGTGCGCCTACCCGCGCCGAGGATCCACTCACTCAGCCGCGATCTGTGGTTCAGTGCCTGGCCCCATTACCTCGGGTATGTGATCAGCTTCATGGTCATCGGGATGATCTGGGTCAGCCACCACACCATCTTCCGCCTGGTGCAGGCCATTGACCATGGGGTCATGGTCGTGAATCTCGCCCTGTTGAGCCTGGTCGTCTTCATCCCATTCCCCACCCAGGTGCTCGCCCTGTACATCAGCCAGGGATCGTCCTCCCAGAAGGAGCTCGCCGTCGCCTTCTACGGGCTCAGCCTTGCCGCCGCCACACTGATGTTGGCTGTGCTCTGGCACTCGATAACCCGGCGTGCGCTCATCCAGACGTGGGTGGGTGACGACGAGTTGAAACGCGTCACCCGCAGGTACTACCTCACGCCGGTTCTGTACCTTGTGGCCACCGGGCTGGCCCTGGTTGACGATCGGGTCGGGATTGCCCTCTTTCTGATCATCGGCAGCGGATATCTTCTGCATACGGGGACCCGGGTGGCACCCTCGAATCCCGACGATCTCGTCGGGACCGGTGGGGCGCTGGAGGACTGAGCCGAGCGACGGCATCCCTCCCGGGTCTCAATCCTCGAGCACCGGGTGCGCCCGTGCCCAGACCCTGCCCGTTCCGAGTCGATGGACGGCGATCCCGCCTCGACGTAGCCTTACCTCGTTCATCCAGAGTGACCTGAGGGACCTGGCCCTGTGACGGTCCGGCAGCCGGCGTCTTGCACGGTGCCAAGGCCAGGATCGATGAGGAGGCCCAGGTGGCGTCAGATGCCGAGCCGGGAATGAGCGCGGTCGGTCCCTCGGCTGCGGGTCCCACAACGGCCGCGGATGAGAAGGTGGTGGCAGGCGGCGTCAGGATCCGCGGTGCCACCTTCGGCGACGCCGAGCAGATCGCCGCCCTCCACGCCGACAGTTGGCGCAGAAATTATCGCGGCGCCTATCCGGACGCCTTCCTGGACGGTGAAGTATTCGATGATCGACGGGATGTGTGGAGCACCCGCCTGACGAGACCGGATCCCAACCATCGGACAGTCGTCGCTGACCTTGGCGGCGAC
This sequence comes from Acidimicrobiales bacterium, assembly GCA_049521915.1. Classification (GTDB taxonomy): domain Bacteria; phylum Actinomycetota; class Acidimicrobiia; order Acidimicrobiales; family RAAP-2; genus Bog-756. Next base: position 29,971 of record JBEKOI010000007.1, read on the forward strand.
ATCGTCGGCTTTGTCCACACCAACCTCGACGACGATCCGGCGTGGGGTGCCCTCCTCGACAATCTCCACGTGACCCACGCCCTGAAGCGCAGGGGGCTCGGTACCCTGCTGTTGGCGGCCTCCGCCCGAGCGGTGGTCGATCATGCACCGATGGGACGGCTCCACCTGTGGGTGCTGGAACGGAACGCCAACGCCCGGAGCTTCTATGACGAACGAGGTGGTCGGTGCGCCGAACGCCAACGCCGAGAGCCGTTGCCCGGTTACCGGCTGCGTTATGTGTGGGACAGCCCCATGCGACTCATCCACCCGCCGCACCCAGCGCCCGGGCCACAAAGGCGATGGCGGACTCGATGAACGATTCGTCGGCCACTTCAGGTTGGAGGATCCGGAGTAACCCGATCCCCCGGAACAGGACCTCGATGATCCTGGCCGTCTGGATGGCATCGTCGAGGGGCTCGAGACCGAGGCCGTCTCGTTCAGCAGAGATGAGCGCGGCCAGAGCTTCCACCGCTTCATCGTCGATCTCGGTGAATTCTTTCCGGACGGCCGGATTCCGAGCGGCGTAGAGCCAGAACTCCTGGTACAGGAGACCGAAGTTGCTGCGCGCCAGGTGGGCCTGGTCCTGGAAGAGGGCGACGAAATCCGACAGCCGGGCGTCGGGCGGTACATCGGACGCAGCCAGTGTGGTCCGCAAGGCCTCCGTCTCCTGCTGGTACCTGGCTCTGAACAGGGCCAGGAAGAGATCTTCCTTGTTCTTGAAGTTGGAGTAGACGGCCCCCTTGGTGAAGCCGGCCACGGTCGCCACCTCGTCGAGGGAGGCCCCGTGGAAGCCCTGTTCGGCGAAGACCTGGGCCGCCGCCGCCAACAGGTGTTCTCGAGTCTGCTGTCGCCTTCGTTCGGGGGTGAGGGGTTCGATCGCCATGGTTGCGCTACGGGTCAGCATACTAGATACTGAAGAGTATGTTCGATTCGATCAAGTATGTGGAGTCACGGGGCTTGGCCCCGGAAGCCGGGGCCACCAGGTCCGGCGCGGCCATTCGGGCCGACGGTTTGGTCCGCAGATTCGGAACGCACATCGCCGTGGACGGGGTCGATCTCGAGGTCGAACCGGGTGAGATCTACGGATTCCTCGGGCCGAACGGGGCCGGCAAGTCGACGGTCGTGCGCATGCTGTGCACGCTCCTCGGCCCGAGCGCCGGGACGGCCCGGGTGGCGGGCCACGATGTCGTCCGAGAGCCCCAGGCCGTACGGACCCGGATCGGCGTCGCCCTCCAGGAGGCGGCCCTCGACGATCTCCAGACTGGCCGGGAGCTGCTCCGACTCCAGGGGAGGTTGTTCGGACTCACCTCGGGCCAGATCCGCCAACGGATCTCCGAGGTCCTCCGTATGGTGGACATCGGGGACGCCATCGATCGCCGGGTCGGGACCTACTCGGGCGGGATGAAGCGCCGGCTCGACCTGGCCATCGCCCTCATCCACAACCCCGAGGTGCTCTTCCTCGATGAGCCGACGACCGGCCTCGACCCGGCCAGTCGCGCCACCGTCTGGGAAGAGGTGGCCCGCCTCAACCGTGAACTGGGCATGACTGTTTTTCTGACCACCCAGTACTTGGAGGAGGCCGATGTCCTGGCCCATCGGCTGGGCATCATCAACGGAGGCAGACTCGTCGCCGAGGGGTCGCCCGAGACACTCAAGCGCTCCATCGCCGATGACGTCCTGGTGGCCGATGTCGTCGGCTCCGCGGGAGCGGACGTTCTGGCCCGTCTCACCCGGCTACTGGGGGTGAGCTCGGTCACCCGAGAGGGTGGTCGGATCACGATTCAGACCATCGATGGTCCTGCGGCCCTCAGCCCCGTCGCCCTAACGCTGGCCGAGAGCCACCTCGAGGCTCGGAGCATCACCATACGAACGCCGAGCCTCGACGACGTCTTCCTGGCGCTGACCGGTGACCACATCGAGGGGGCAGCATGACCTCGGGGGCTGGTCTCGACCCTGTCGTCCGGGGCCACGCGGCGGGGTTCTGGCACGACATCGCGGCTGTGGCCGCCAGAGCCCTCCGCCAGATGCGCCGTGAGCCGGTTTCGTTCCTGCCCGCCGTGTTCATTCCCGCCTTCTTCTACGTCGTGAACCTCGGAGCGCTCGGTCACGTTGCCGACAGAGGGGGGCTCGATTACAAGGCGTTCCTCCTCCCTATGGCCATTGCCTTTGCCGTCACCGGGGTGTCACGTGCCCCCACCTTGGTCACCGACATCCAGAGCGGGTACTTCGACCGCTTGTGTCTTACGCCGGTTCGCCGTTTGGCCCTTCTTCTCGGGCTGATGGTGGCCGATGTCGTGGTCATCATCGCCCTCACGATCGCGGTTCTCGCCCTGGGCTCCGCCGTCGGCGTCCGTTTCTCCACGGGCATCGGGGGAATCCTGGTCTTCATTGGTTTTGCTGCGCTGTGGGGGCTGGTATTCACCGGGTTCCCGTATGCCGTGGCCCTCAAGACGGGAAGCCCCGCCGCCGTGAATGCCACGTTCGTCGTCTTCTTCCCGTTCGCGTTCCTGACCGACGCCATCATCCCCAAGGCTGATCTGACGAGTTGGTTCTCGACCGTTGCCACCTACAACCCGGTGACGTACCTGCTCGGTGCCCAACGGTCCGTGATCATCGGCGGGTGGCATCTGCGAGGGCGTATCCGGCGAGGGGTGTAACCCACTACGCGTGCGGAAGCCGTTGGAGCCGGTCCTACTGAGCCTTCGGCCAGGCTTCGAAAGTGCCTGTTCCGGCCTCTTCGGAATCGGTCCCGTCGCTCATCGCATCACTACAAGTCACGAAGGCATAGTTTCCTTGATTTCAAGCACCCGGTGGATGGCTCCGAGGCCTGTCGCTCCTGGGGATGCACCGGAACCGACAGGCTGTCAACATCCACTCAAGGAAGCACGTTGGGATGTCGATCAAGACAAGAGTCGACCGAACAGAAACGGCGCGGGATGTCCGGGGTGGGACCATCATGGATCGACGTCAGAAGGTGAGATGCCACAGGTAAGCGTCGTTATTCCGGTCTATCGCGGCGGGCCGTTCGTGCGCGACGCCGTTCGATCGGCCGTCACCCAGTCGCTCGATGATCTCGAGGTCCTCGTCGTCTCAGATGGGTGCACTGAAGATCTCACCGACCTTGAGAGGATGGACCGGCGCGTGCAGGTCCTGAACCGGGACCATGCCGGAGTGTCGATTGCCCGCAATTCGGGTGTTGCCGCCAGCCTCGGGGAGTACGTGGCCTTCCTCGATGAAGACGATCGGTGCCGGTCCGACCGCTTACAAAGCCAGCACGACGCACTCCGGGATAGTCCCTCGGCCGGTATGTGCCACGGGGGATTCCAGGTCATGAATGTCGATGGCGTGGTGGAAGGTCCTCGGCTTGGCAAGGATCTCGACTATCCCGCCATGCTCGCCTGTCAGTTCCCTCTGCTGTCGTCGATCATGGTTCGCCGGTCAGTCTTCTGGGAAGTTGGGGGCTTCGATCCCGCACTTGTCACCGGAGAGGATGTGGACTTTGCTCTGCGGATCGCCATGCAGAGCGAAGTGGTATACCTGCCTGAGGTTCTTACGTACTACCGGGCTCACGATTCCAACACGACGAACACGATTGCCGGGATCTGGGATACGTACCCTGTAATTCAAAGGCACCGCCGGTGGGCCGAACGCGCCGGACGATCCGATCTCGTGCAGGCCGCGGACTCTGGGTTGCATGAGATTCGGCATAATGCATCGAACCTCGCCTTTCACAACGCGCGGGACGCCCGCCGCCAGGGAAACTTATCGGAGGCGGCCAGACAGATGGCGCTCAGCTTCTTGCGTGATCCGAGTCTGGCCTCCTCTCAGGTCTGGAGTGCAGCGTTCCGCTCCTCGAGCACCCCGGCCGTCGACTGGATGACCCGAGGCTGCCGCAAGGCGAAGGCCAGAGGGATACCGCGCTGACAACTGGCGATGGAAATCGCAGAGCGGGACGGTGAGGGCCTGGATACCTCGATACGACGCCCCATTCCCGCCGGAGGCCGGTTCGGTGGGCCGACGAGGGCCATGCATAATGATGCGAACATGGATGACCATTTCGTCGACTCCTCCGGGCATCCACTCCCGACGGGCGATGACCCATCTCTTCCGGTCGCCAAGCCGGCCTGGCTCCATCGTGCGACCGTCGAAGTGGTGGCAGTAGGGATTCTGATCACCGCCCTGTTGGTGTGGACGTCTTGGTCGCTCAATCGTCACAACGAGTCCCGCCTGCTCAATCTCCAGGCCAAACAGGTGGAAAGTGTGCTGGCCGCGGCCATCCCGACCACGCAGATCCCTCTGGAACTGGGTGCCGAAATCGCCCAATCGAGCGACGGAGACGTTTCCAAGTTCAGGGCATTCATGGCCGGGCAAATCGGCGGATCGCAGGGCTTCTCGTCTGTCTCGCTTTGGCAGAACGTCGGAGGGTCGGTATCCGAGGTGACGGCACTGGGTGCCCCTGTCTCGACCGGCCCAGGATCGGCAATCGATCGCGCCTTCCGGAGCTCGACGTTCGTCGTCGTCGAACTATCGGGCGCCGGGCGGCGCAGCCTCGGCTATGCCGTCGCCCTTCCCGGAACAGGTCGGCGGTTTGCCATCTATGCGGAGCGGCCCCTGCCGGCGGACCGAAGGGCGCGCGTTGCCAGCAATTCAGCCTTCTCGGACCTCAACTATGCGATCTATCTGGGTGCCGGCCAGAGCCCCTCCCACCTGCTGACGACCGATATCGGTCAGTTCCCGATTTCGGGAGAGACCGCGACGGTCACCGTCCCCTTCGGCGACACCGTCCTCACCACCGTGGTGACGGCCAGGAGCCCCCTCGGTGGTGCGCTGTCGGCCAATTTGGCGTGGATCGTGGGCGTCGCCGGTATCCTGCTCACGGTTGGTGCCGCCTGGCTGACTGAACGGCTCGTGCGGCGCCGACGCCACGCAGAGAGCGCCGAGGCTGAAGTCCGCAATGTCTACGGCGAGCTCGAAACGCTCTATGCAGAGCAGCGCACGATCGCAGAGACACTGCAGAGGGCCCTGCTCCCTCAGGTCCTGCCCAGCATTGCCGGCATCGAGGTCGCCGCCCGCTACCTGCCGGGAGCACGGGGTGTCGAGATCGGTGGCGATTGGTACAGCGCGGTGGGGCTGGATGACGAGCGGTTCGCCTTCGTGGTCGGCGACGTCTCGGGACGGGGTCTGGCTGCCGCTTCCATCATGGCCCGCCTACGTTTCACCATCCGGGCCCATGCGCTCGATGGCGACCCGGCAGCACTCATCCTTGACAAATGCACGAGGCATCTCGATATCACCCGTGACGGGCACTTTGCCACCGTACTCGTGGGGATCGGGGATCTGAGGACGAGGGAGATGACCATCGCCAATGCAGGTCATCTCGCCCCGTTGCTGGTCAGCAAGGCTTACACGGGCTTCATCGATACGGTCCCGGGCCCACCCATCGGAGTACGCGGCGCTCCGTATGCATCCGTGACCGTCTCTGTCACACCACCGGCCACGATCGTCGCCTTCACCGATGGGCTGGTCGAACGTCGGGGGGAGATCCTCGACGTGGGTCTGGGAAGACTCGAAACCGCGGTGAGGGCAGATGAGGACCGGCCGCTGGAAGAGCTGCTCGATCGTGTGCTCGAGGATCTCGACGGGTATAGCTCGGAAGATGACATCGCCATTCTGGGGTTGCGATGGACAACGTAGCGCTGCCGGCCTGTCAGATCGAAGGCCGCTGCATCTGACCACCGATCGCCGAGGCACCGGTCGGGCCGCGTCGCGTGGCTCGGCTGAGGAGGAGGACGCCGACAATGAACCTTGACCTGGTCACCCTGGTCGTGGACGAGTACGACACGGCCATCCGATTCTTCGTCGACGCGCTGGGGTTCGACCTCGTCGAGGACTCACCAAGCCGAACGGAGAGCGGAGAGCCCAAACGCTGGGTCGTGGTGAGGCCACCCGGTGCCGAGACCGGAATCTTGCTGGCCCGTGCCGACGGCGAGCGCCAGGCATCCGTTGTCGGGGCCCAAGCCGACCGCCGGGTTGCATTTTTCCTCCGCGTCGACGACTTCGACGATTCCTATGGCCGGATGACGTCGGCCGGTGTGCGATTCATCCGACCCCCGCGGGCGGAACCTTACGGTCGTGTGGCCGTCTTCCTCGACTGCGTGGGCAACCGTTGGGACCTTCTCGGGCCCGGCCCAGCGACCTAGTCCGCGGCCGGCGGGATCTTCGTGCCCGAACGTCCAGGTCAGGCGTGGATCAGCCCGCCCTCGGTTTGTGGAGCGGGAAGGAGGTTGTCGGTGCACCAGGTGGTGGGAGGCGGATCCTGGGACTCGACACCGTTGTCGATGACCAACGCTGTCGGCCTCCCATTCGAGAACCATCTGGCGCTGTGCTGGCGGAAGGGATCGCCGTACCAGCCCTGGGCTTTGAAAGAACTGTGTGACATCCGGTTAGTTTACCCTACGTTTACCTGGATGTCACGTTACGTTCACTTCCAGAAGGACGTGAAGCGAGGGCGGAGACGGGGGATCGTGCCCCTGGAGCCGGCCTCCCGGGGGCAGCCGCTCAGAGCTCCATCAGCGCGGGGGCCAGCTGGCGGTAGGCCGCCAGGGGGAACGACTCCAGAGGCGCGATGACCTGGACGCAGACATGGTTGGCGCCAGCTTCGAGGTGCTGACGTATCCGGCTGGCGATGTCGTCCGCTCCGCCCCAGGCCACCATTCGAGCCGTGCTTGCGTCCTCTTCCAGCACCACGCTGACCTCGGGGGCCAGCAGCGCACCGCCTCCCAGGAGCTGGCGGGCTCGAACCGTGTGTTCGACCGGTACGAAGTAGGGGTGGGCACCGGCGGCTCGCTCGGCTGCGAGGTCCAGCATGCGAGGTCCGAGGGCGGCGACGACCCTCCGCTCCCTGGCCACCGGAGGGCCGGCGGCGTCGAGGGCATCGAGATAGTCGACCATGTGACGGTACGGGCGGGTGTAGTTCTCGACGATCGCCGCGTGACTGGCTCCGAGCCCGAGGACGAAACGGTTCGGATGCCGCAGCTCGAGGTCCGCCACGGCCTGAGCCATGGCGTGAGGAGCCGTTGACCAGATGCTCACGATGCCGCTGCACACCATCGCCCGGGTGGTCGCTCCGAGCAGTCGCTCGAAATGCGGTGACAGCCCCGGTTGGAACCCACCCGAAGACCACAATGCCGAATAGCCGAGTTCTTCCAACTCGGCGGCGACGTCGAATGAAGCCTCGTCGGCGACCCGCCAGCTACCGCTCCACCAGACGCCCACTCGCCCGAGGTCCACTCGGCCACGCTACCCGAGCGGTCGTCCCGGCACCCGTCCTGGGTGCTGGGTCGATCCGTCCCGCCCTACGCCCCTTTGGGCGGACCTTGTGTCCAGAGCAGGGATGCATGGCCACCCGGAGCTATGGCCACAAGCGCGGACCTGTCGGCGTATCCGTTCCCGTAGAAGGTATCGAGGTAGACGGTCCCGTTCGGGGCCACGGCGATCCCATTGGGCGAAAACCCTGTGACCCCGAGGTAGCTGGTGCGGTAAGTCGTCGGGAAGGACACGATCGTCCGCCCTCCTCGAGGAGTGAGCTCCAGGACCTCCAATTCGTCCATGGCCAGCACCGCCCCGTCGGGTGCGGTCACCAGGCCGCCGTCTCCCCTCGGGTAGGCGGAGCCGACGACGCTCAGCGTGCCCTCGGAATTCACCATGAGAATGGTCTTCGTGTTCGATCCGGCGATATAGAGGTTCCCCGCCTTATCGAAGGCCAGTCCATTGGGGCCATCGGCTGAGGCGTCGACCGCCGGACCTCCGACCCCGTAGAGGCCCTCGTCCATGCCATTCGGGTTGCCGACGACCCGTGTGAAGGCCCCGCCCGTCCCCAAACGCAGGATCTCGTTGCCGGATGCCACATACATCAGCCCGTCGGGTCCGAACGTGACGGCGGAGGGGAGGAGCCCGGCATCGAGGGCCTGGGTGCCATCGGTCACCCATTCCCCTTGTCCTCCTTGGCCGGACCCAGCGACCGTCGAGATGATCCCTGCGGGCGATACGGCTCGGATCCGTCCGTTGCCATAGTCGGCGATGTACAACGTGCCGCCGGGGCCGAATGTGATGCTGGCCGGGTAATTGAGCTCCGCCTTCGTCGCAGGTCCACCGTCGCCGGAGAACCCGACGGCGCCGTCCCCGGCAACGACCTGGAAGGTCCCGTTGCCAAGTCGTTCGAGGACCTGGTTGCGAATGTTGTCGGCCAGGTAGAGGTTGCCGTCGGGTCCGAAGGCCAGTGCCCCTGGCCGGCTCGGTTGGATCTCCGTCGCCCGTGGCCCGCTCGTCGTGACTCGATGGGAGGGCGAGGAGTGGGGGATTCGTCTCGGGACACCCGGACTGCGCCCGGAAAGGGTGACGGCCAGAACAACCACGACGACCAGCACCACGATGACACACGAGGAGGCGAGCCACCGACGCCGCTGCCTCCGCCGGGCATCCCTGATGACCAGTTCCTCGCCGACACGCGAGGTCGGGCTCTCCGTGAGACCGGACTCGGTCCTGGTCGGAGTGGATGGGAGGGCTGGCATGAGAAGATACTAAGTCATCTAGTATCATCTGTCCATGGCACTGAACCCTGAAAGCCCGCTTCCTCTCTACCTGCAAGTGGCGGCCGAGCTCCGTCGGGACATCGCCGAAGGTGAAGCCAGGCCGGGGGAGCGCCTCCCACCGGCACGCGACATGGCCGCCGTCCTCGGCGTCAACCAGAACACCATGTTCCGGGCCCTGCGCCAATTGCGTGATGAGGGCCTGTTGGAGTTCCGGCGGGGACGGGGCATCTCGGTCGCCGGCGATGCTCCAGGCCTCAGCGAGGTGGTCACCCGCTGTCGTGAGCTGCTCGGCTTTTCGAGTCGGTACGGCTATCGCAAAGAAGAGGTCATCCGCATCATCGAAGGCCTCTCCTGAAGGCAGGTTGCGAAAGTCGGCGTGAGCCGGGGAAGGTAGTGGCGACTGCCGTCATCCCGGTGCGTCGTTCGGCGCTTGCCGCGCAGCCCTCTCAGGAGAAGGCTTCGATCAGGCCCTGAAGCATCCCTCCATCGACCAGGACATCGATGCCGGAGATGAAGGCGGCGTCCTCGGAGATCAGGAAGGCGACGACCGCGGCGACCTCCTCGGACCGGCCCAGGCGCCCAAGAGGTGTCTTCTCCAGCATGACCTTCATGATCGGCTGCTGCTCCGCTTCCTGGCGACCCATGGGCGTATCGATGAGACCTGGCGCCAGGGAGTTGACCCGACCGCCACGCCGGCCCCAGGCCACGGCCGCCCTGGCCGCCACGGCGATCACACCGCGCTTGGCCCACGCGTAGGCCATGCCGCTGTCGTCGAACCGTTCAGCCGCCACGTCGAGGAAACCCGGAGCGCGGGGCTCCGATACGAGTTTCTGGAGCTCGGCATCGACGCCCCGGAGGGCCACCTGGTACGCCGAGCTGGAAGAGAAGCACACGGCGGCCGTGCCCGGTTCGACCAGTGCCTCGAAGCTGTCGAGGAGCAGTGCCGTGCCCATGAGGTCGACCTCCAGGACGCGTCGCGCATCGGCCATGGTCGGCGACACGCCGGCAGCATGGACGAGCGCACGGAACGAGCCGAGCTCCCGCACCCTTTCCACGAGGCCGGCCACGCCGGCCGGGTCGGAGATGTCACAGGCCACCCCTACCGTTCCCTCGATCTGTGGCGCCTCGAGGTCGACGGCCACGAGGTGATCCTTCGTGGTGCCGCCGAGCCGCTCGACGCTGAGCCGGCCCATGCCGCTGGCCGCCCCTGTGATGACCGTGACCGTCATCGTTCTCTCCACGTCGTCGTCCGGAACACCGTGCCACGGTCACCTCGAGGATGTGGGGTGCCACTGGCCGGGGGATGGCTCGAGGGCCTCGGCACTACGCTCAAGCCCTCAGTCCGGCAAAGATCGGCGTCGCCGCCAGGTACCCGGTTCCGAGGAGCTCGATGTCGGGTGCACGCTCCTCGAAGGCCCGACGGATCGGCCCGAGGTCAGGGGGAGAGGAGAACCCGGGGAGCCAATTGTCGTGGTGACAGGGCACGACACGGCGCGCCCCGAGCATCTTGGCTTCGTCCACGACGAATCCGGCCAGCGATCCCTGCATCGGGTCCCCGTCGACATTGGCCCGCCCGGCGGCGGCGAGGATGGCGACGTCCGGGGTGAGACGCCCGAGTATGCCGCCCCACCGGCCGGAGGTGTCCTGGAACAGCACCGATCCTTCAGGGGTCTCGAAGAGGTAGATGAACGCTCCGCCATCACCACGGTCGCTGTGACCCGGCGCGGCGGCCAGCAGATGCTCGATGGCCACCACGTCCAGTGAAGTGGTCAAGCGGGCCACCAGTTCCTTCATGCGCACGGCCTGCTCCTGCCAGGTGACCCCGAGGTCGCCGAGGCACACCTCGCCGGCGCCGACGGCGTGGGTGCCGGTCCACAGGCAGGAGTGCAGGCTCGGGTAGACGGACACGACCACTCCCGCGCCCAGGTCGATCCGTTCGCCGCCCGCCACACAGAGCATGCGATCGAGAGGGACACCCGCCTGCTCGAGGAGGCGCACCGTCTCGTAGCTGCCGATCAGCCGGGCCCGGGTGCGGGCCATGATGCGTTCTGCACCCCAGAGGTGGTCGAAGTGGGAATGCCCGATGACGATCCAGTCACAGTCGTCGATGTCCTCCGCCGTGAGCCCGGAGCCCTCTGCGTTCGGGGCCCGGTCGATGTAGGCGTCGAGGAACACGGTGAGGCCTGCGGTCCGGAGGCGGAAGGTCGCGCATCCATACCAGTCGAGGGTTGATGTCATCCAGCGCCTCCAGTCAGGGTGCCACCGCTCAGTCGGACCTTAGGCCATCCTCAGCGGATCGTTCCCTCCGAACGTGGACGATCCGGATCCGCCCTCAGCCGCCTCCACGTCACGAGCAGGACGAGGCCGGCGACGATGGTCGCCAGGGTGCTCAGCGCCAGTCCGATCAGCGCCAGCTTCGGACGATAGACGAAGGTCACCATGGACCGCCCAGCCGGAACGGCGACCGTCTGCAGGATGCCGGACCTCCCGACCGGAAGGTGGGTCGTCGGCCCGATCGGCTTCCCGGCGCCGTCGACCGGGGTCAGTGTGGCCGACCAGCCGCGCAGATAGGACTCGCTCCGGATCATCCGTGCACTCCTGGTCGCGTCGACCAGGTAGCTGTCGGTTCCCCACGGTGTCGTGCTGGTGCGTGTGACAGCGCCGAAGGGACCCGCGGCGTCCGCACCTGCTTTCGGTGCGGGTGGACCCTTGTCGGCGGGGTCGGCACGGGGTGCGGTGAGCCAGGCCCACCCCTGCGATGCCGTGTTCTTGAAGACGGCGAAGGGTCCGATCATCATCGCGTAGCGCCAACGGGGCGACTGCACCTGGTTCTGGAGTACCCCCTTCAGATCGACCAGGCCGAAGTCGGCCGTATCCAGCCGGGGCGCGTCCAGCGTCACCGCCGCCTTTCCCGGGTTCCGCACCACGATGCCGGCCACCGGGGTGGCCGAGGGAAGGCTGACAGAGCGGACTCCGCTGCCCCCGGTGCCGCGTGGGGCGGTCGAACCGTCGGCCAGCCACCGGATCGAACCGCCCACGGTCACCACCCCGATCTCGAGTGCGCTCAAGCGTTCCATCGTCGCCGGAGCGGCCTGGTGGGAGGAGATCAACAGGATGGCCCGGAGGTCGGCGGTTCCGCCGGTGAACCAGGTGTGCGTACTCCCGGGACTCACGTCGACCCGCTGATCGCCCCCGGGGGCCACCGGTTGCTCAGTGTCCGGCCTCGGCACCGGGAGCCTCGATCGGGCCGGGTCAACGGGGCTCATGAAGTAGCTCGGGAGGGACAGGAGGACGCCCAGGTTGAGCTGGTCCACCACAGGGGTGCTGAACACCCCCGGGGCCAGTTCGTCCTGGCCGTGGGCTCCGGTTGCTTCGAAGTAGCTCTTGGCCACCAGCGCGGTGTAGTCCTCGACGGTGGGAAGTCTGCGCAGGACGTTGAGGTCGTCGTGACCGAGACTCAGGAGCTGGTCGTAGTCGTAGAGGTCGGGGTCGTACACGGCGAACCGGCTTCCGGTTCCTGTCACCGCCGCCAGCTGAGTGGCCAGGGCGCCGCTCTGGGTCACCACGGTCGGAGGTACCGGCGGTCGGAGCACGAAGAGGTTGAAGACCAAGAGGTCGGCGACCATCACCACCGCGGTCAGGCGTGCTGTTCGTGCCGCGGTCAGCCGGTGTCCGTACCGGGCCAGCCCGCCGATGGCGACAGCGAAGATCGCAGCCAAGGTGGCCAGGACGGCCGGGGTGATCAGGTCACCCCGACTGACACGGAACTGGTCGCCGATGAACCGGGGCAACCCGTCGGCCAGCCACGGTGTGACCGACGCCCACTCGGCCACGGCCAACAGCACGACGAGGCCGATGGGCAGGGCGACGGCGAGCCGTTCGTAGCGGGTCCGCGGCCGATGACCCGGTGAAGGGGCTCTGGGGCCACCTGCGGCGCCGTCCCCGTCGACGGCCGGAACGCGGTCTGCGCCACCGTCGCCGCGTCGTAGGAGGGCCAGATCCACCCACCACGACAGGAGGACCACCAGAGCGACGTCCACGATGAGCAGGTTCCGGTTCAACAATCGCTGCTGGTTCAGGAACGGGATCAGGTACTCGAGCCGGCCGACGGGGGTGTGCCCGCCCCACGCCAGGAGAAGTCCGAGTGCGAGCACCACGTACCACACCCGCCACAGCCGGGCGCTCTCATGTCGCCGCCAGCGGCGGCCCAACAGTGCGAACGCGGCGATGACCCCGATCACACCGACGTACCCCGCCATCTCGGGGAAGGTGAAGGGACCGAACCAGAAGCTGGGATGCTGCAGGTTGGTGCCCATGAGGAACGGTGAGAACAGCAAGGTGGTGAGTCGGATGGGCCAGGATCCCGATGTGAAGAAGGCGTAGTTGGGCACCGCCCGCTGGGACAAGTGGGAGAACGCCCATCCGGGCAGCCACTGCGCGGCACCCAGCATCAGGGCACCGACCATGCCGGCGGCAATGGCCGTCAGATACGGGACCCGCCGGCCCTTCGGCAGTCGCCGAAGGAGCCAGACGGCGTAGATGACAGCCAGGACGCCTCCGTCCATGAAGGCCTCGGGTGCCCCGGCCAGGATGGAGAGGCCGAAGGACACGGCGAGGAGGGCGGTGAACCGGATCCGCTGCAGCCGGGCTGTTCGCAGCGGTCCCCCTCCTCCCCCTGCCGTCGCACCGAGGTCCCGGGCGAGGCCGATGTCCAGGGACGTGGCGAACATGCCGTCCAGGGCGAGAAGGACCCAGGGCAACCATGCCGCCCCCTGGATCAGATCGATGTGGACGAACTGTGCACTCATGAAGCCGCCGAGCATGAAGGTCGCCGCTCCCAGGGTGGAGGCCCGCTTGGACAGGGTCTGTCGCCGGAGGAAGACGAACATCCCGAACAGTGCCACCTCGTAGACGAGGATGACATTGACGACCCAGGCACCTTGGGCCGGGAGCACGGCGAAGAGCCACGTGCCCGGATAGGCCGCACCCGCGTTGAACCCGCCGAGCAACGCCGTCCCGCCGGCCACGTACGGATTCCACAGCGGAAGCTGGCCGTGGCGGAGATCCACGCCGACCAATGCCCGGAGCGGGAAGTTCTGGATGAGGTTGTCCGCCTCCATGAGGACGTGACCCGAGGCCGCGAATCCTCCGAACACCAGAATCGGCAGTGCGGCTACGACCAGGAGTCCGGGGTGGGCCCGGATCCAGTGTCTACGCGGGACGGCTGGAGCCGTGAGGGGGGCACGAACCAGGCTGTCGGGTCGAGGGGGATCGGCGCCGAGCTCCTCGACGGTCCTGTCGGCAAGATCTCGAACTGTCATCGGGACAGATGGTGGCGGATCCGGTTCGACCAGCTCATCTCGACCAAGTCATCCTCGTCAATTCGTTGCCAACGGAATCGCCGGGACGGCGCGCCTGCGCACCGGGGGAATGGACGGTGCGCTCCTCGGGTGCGGCGGCCATCCGGGCGGCCGGCAAGTCTTGTGCCTCCGAGGATGGCTGCCCAGGCTTGGAAGATCCTTGCGTCGGCCTGTGTGATCCCTGAGAAGCTCGACCAGGCCACGGCGGCGTCGTCATGCGCCACTCGTCATGGCGGCGTGGGGCACCGATGGGCGCGGTCTACCATCGGACCCTGATGTCCCCGGCGCCCGTACCCCAGGTACCCCCACCGCAGACCCGGGGGGACCCGGCCTGGTGGAACCTGACCCTGTGGGCGGTGGGTTCGGTGTCGGCCGCTCTGGCCTCGGCCGGCGCCATCGGTTTGGCCGTGAACCGCCTCCAGCTGGACATGGCCGTCTATCTGTTGGGTGGGAGAAACCTCGTCAACGGCCAGCTCTACCTCGTCGGGCTTCCCCATCCGCCCCATCTGCCTTTCACGTACCCACCGTTCGCCGCACTCGTGTTCGCCCCGTTGTCGGCCCTGCCCGAGAGCTGGGCCCAGGTGATCTGGGCCGTGATCAACGTGGTCGGCCTGTTCGCGCTGGTGCTGCTTTCGCTGCGGGCCGCCCTTCCCACGCTCGGACGTCACCGACTGGTGCAGTGGTCGCTGGTCCTGATGGGCCCGGCCTACGTCATGGAGCCGGTCCGGCTGACGTTGAGCTTCGGCCAGGTCAACATCGTGTTGGCCGCCATGGTGCTGGGCGATCTCACGGCCCAGTGGCACCTCGGCAGGCGGACCCTGCCCCGTGGTGTGCTGGTCGGCATTGCGGCTTCCATCAAGTTGGTGCCGTTGGTCTTCGTGCCCTACCTCTTTGTCACCCGGCAGACGCGCGCCGCCTGGGTGGCGCTTTGCACCTTCGTGGCGTGCTCGGTGCTGACCGCATGCACTGACCCGGCGGCCTCGTGGTCCTACTGGACGAAGTACGCCACCGACGCCCAGCGGGTGGGCGGCGTCTTCTACATCAGCAACCAGAGCCTGAGGGCGGTCGCCGATCGACTCGACCACCAGGTGGTGTCGACCGGTCTGATCACCGGAGCCAGTTTGGTCGTCGTCGTCGTCGGTGTCGCCCTGGCCGCCTGGGCCTACCGGTCATCCTCGCCCTTCCTCGGGGTGCTCGTCTGCGCCACCACCGGGCTGCTGGCCTCCCCGATCAGCTGGGCTCACCACCTGGTCTGGGTGGTGCCGATCCTCATCTGGTTGGCCTGTGCGCCCGACCGACCCCGCGGCGGTCCCGTCTGGGCGGTGGCCGGGGCCGCTCTCTTCTACTGGGCCCCGATCTGGAAGGTGCCGAACGGCGCCAACCAGGAGCTGTCGGAGCACGGGTGGCAGTTGCTCGAGGGGAACTCCTTCTTCTTTGCCATCGTGGTCTTCATGGTGGGCGTGGCGGTGATGCTGTGGATGCGACGCACCGTGGCTCCCCCTGCCCGGGCGACGGGCTCTGAGTTGGATGTCGCCGACGTGCAGTCAACGGCCGGAGTGGCGGAGGAGTAGCGGCAGAGTGGCGGACAGCGGCGGACAGCGGCGGACAGCGGGACGGTCGAGTCCGGTCGCCGCCGACGACGATCAGGGGAACACCGCGGTCGAGCCCAGTTCGAGGACCGTCATGGCCGCGAGGAGCAGCACGCTGATCACCACCGCCGCGGTGTAGAGGCGGCCACGGAGGCGGATTCCGTACGCCAGCACCAGGGGAAACGCCAACATGATGAAGCGGGGCCGCAGCCCGACGGGCGAGGACACCGCCGCCAGCAGGCCGGCCGCCAGTCCATAGATGAGGACGGGTGCCGGCTGTGGCTCCCGGATGGCCAGGACGGCACCGACCACCGCCACGGCGGTGCCGGCCACGAGGATCTGTCCAGTCTCGGTGGGCGCGGCGGGATTGAAGAGGAAGGTGGTGACGACATGGATCGGATAGGTGAGCGACGGCCCACTCTTCCAGCCTCCGCGTTCGGTCAGCCTCCACGCCGACAGGACCCCGGTGTGCCCCCACAGCCAGGCCATGTAGGCGATGAACCCGAGCGGGGCCAGGACCGGGGCGATGAGGGCATGCCAGGTCCGGTGACGGAGGACCTCCCGGCCCGCACACCACGCGCAGCTCAACACGAAGGCCAGGGCGATGGGCGAGGCCGCCGTGGCCACCAGGCCCAGGAGCCCCGCCAGCCACCACTGCCGGCGGAGCAGCGCCAGGAGTCCGAAGGCCACGCATGTGATGACGATGCCCTCGGCATAGGCGAGGCTGAAGACGAAGGTGCCCGGGAACACCGCGAACAACAAGGTGGCCCGAGTGGCGCTCGGGCTGTCGCGGTAGCGGCGGACGAGCATGCCGACGGCGACCACAGCGGTCAGTCCCGTGACCCCACTGATCACGAGCCCCACCACGAGGGGAGAGAGCCTGGTGAGCTCGGTCAGCCAGCGGATGCCGAGGGGGAGGGCGGGGAAGAAGGCAATGGTGTTCCTGGCCACGTGGCCGTGGGCCATGGGCAGGTGACCCGGCCATCCGTGCAGGGCGGCGCGGATGAACCACTGACCGTCCCAGATGTAGAGGTCGGCGTGTAACGACTTGTGGGTGAAGCCGTCGAAGGCGGCGGCACCGGCCACCGTCGCCGCCCGGGCCACCAGGTAGGCGAGGACGGGCCAGAACAGGAACCACTGGCGAATGCCCTGGGCCGCGGTCCTTCCGGACTCGTCGCCCTCCGGCGTCACGACGGGCTCCGGCGTGCCCCGACCGGTGTCGTTGAGCACGATGGAGGTCGCCGTCGGATGCCCGTTGCCTGCGTGGGTTGCGGGGACGGCGTCCGCCCCGGTGTCCGTGGCCGAACCCGCATCGGCGCCGAACGACGACTCAGGCGGCATGACCACTGACCACCAGTCGCCAATGCCGGTTCCACACCAGCCATGCGCAGGCTCCGAGCAGCACCGGGGCGATCACGAAGTACGCCTTGCCGCTGAGCATGGGGGCACCCCCCGGCCCTACCACCAGCATGGACAGACCGGCCACCGCGGCCAGTATCTTCGAACGTTGGGCGGATGTCGTGGCCAGGATGGCCAGCCCCCACATGAGGTACCAGGGCCACACGGTCGGACTGCCCACCACGATGAGCATCAGGGTCAGCCCCAGCACCCGGACCATGTCGAGTCGGTGGGCGTTGAAGATCAACCAGACGGCACCGGCCACCGCAGCCAGCTCGCACACCAGCTGGGTGGCCGTCACCGTGGGGCTCAGGGCGACCGGAACCCCGACCGCATGGAGGACCGAGTGGAAGAACGCCCCGATGGCCACGGCCGGTGTCGAGAGCACCCGCAGCTCGGTCGGGATGCGGAGTGCGGTGGGTCCGAGCCAGGTCCAGCCGAACCCGGCGGCCGCGGTGATGCCGACCACCACGACCACCGGGACCACGACGGCCTCGATCACGACCCGCCACCGCCGATCGCCGGTGCTCGACCGGAACTGGTCCACGGCGATGAACACGATGGCCGCGGCGGCGGGGATCTTGATGGTGGCGGCGAGGGCGATGAGGGCCACCCCCAGGGCCAGGCGACCTTCGAGGGCCAGGGTCACACCGGCAAGCAGCAGGCCGACCATCAGTGCATCGTTGTGCCCGGAGGCGATGAAGCTCAGGAGGGCCAACGGGCTGAGTGCGCCGAGCCACAGGGCCAGCCCCGGGTCGTTGCCGAGCCGGCGCGACAGTCGCGGCAGGGAGACCATCACCATGGCCACGCCGGCCAGCTCGACCAGCCGGAACACCAGGACCTGGGCGATGAGGGACGAGCCGGTGAGACCGGTCGCCACCCGGCTCACACTCACGAACAGCGGGCCGTACGGGGAAGCGGTGTTGCGCCACACCATGGCGATGGAGGCCAGAAGGGGGCCGTTGCCGAGCCTGGAGGGTGGGACCGAGTACGGGTTGAGGCCGTGGTGCGCCAGGAGTCCCTGTCCGATGTAGCTGTAGATGTCACGGCTGAAGATCGGGGGACCGGCCAGCAGGGGGAGGCCCCACAGCGCGAGGATCAGCCATGACCGCCGGACCGTGAGCCGGCCGGCGCGGGCGTGGTAGCCGACGCCGACCCACCCGCCGATGAGCAGGACCACGGACACGTAGAAGCCGAGTTGGGCCGCCGCGGACACGCCGCCGGATACGTTGAACCACCAACGGTTGTCACCGGGGCGGGGAATGGCCCCGATGCGGGTCCCGAGCACGGCCACCCCGATCGAACCGACGACGCCGACGCCGATCCACAGGTTGATCGACTGGACCACCCGGTTCAGTCGGGCTCCTTGCACCGCGGTGGGCGCTCCCACATGGCTCCTTGTCGTCGTCCCGCCCCACATTGACGTTCCGTCGGAACGATACCGCCCGGGTGGTCGGCTCGTGGAGTCGGCTCCGGATGCCCCCGGAAAGCGGATCGGGGTGGGCGGACCGGGGCCGGCCGGCACGGCGGCGAAGGGGATTGTCAAGGGATGGCCTCCGGTCGGACCTCGGCGGTCTCGACCGGAAACCACCCCTGAAGTGCGGAGGGAGTGGGATTCGAACCCACGGTGCCTTGCGACACAACGGTTTTCGAGACCGTCCGATTCGTCCGCTCTCGCATCCCTCCGTACCTGGTCAGAGGCTAGTTATGACGGCTAGCCCTGGACCGAGCATCGCGTTCGTCCTAATCCCTGTCCGAATCTGCCTGGATGGCAGATCGGAAGGGGCCAGGATGAGCACCAGGCAATCATATGGCAGTGGATCTATAAGCAAACGCGCTCCCGACGTTTGACGCCTGCGTGTCATGGTCGATGGCAAACAGGTACAACCGACGTTCCGAGGCACCGAGGCGGCGGCAGGCAAGGCACTCCGCAAGTTGGAATTCCAGGCGCCAGAGCCGGCGGCGCCCGATCCTCGTGTGCGGACGGTGGGCGACTTGCTCACCGAATTGCTCGGATTCCATCGGACCCGCGGCCGCTCCTCCAAAGACGGTCGCCGAATACGAGTCCATCGCTCCGGTTTGCCCCGCATGACGCCCCTGCCCGGGCATTTCACGGGGGCCTCAGCCAGCAACCCGGCGAGACCTGGGCCGTCGCCCAAAATGTTCGGCTTACGACACAGCGCCCGCGAGCGTCACTGAGGATACACATGTGGAACTGTCAGGCGAGTGGCCGACCGAGCTCCTGAATGCACAGATCGCTAGAAGGGGGCGAATAGGGGCCCAGGCTGATCACCCATTTGGGACACAGGGAGACTGGAGCAAGAGCTCAACGAGTGGGACGATTCGATCCGTCACGTCGCGACTGTCGAGTGCTCGGAATGTGGATGCCGCCCCCTGAGCCGGCCCCGGATGAACCACAGGTACACGATCGCCATGATGACGCCGGGACAGACGGTCAAGAAATACAGAACCGAAATCAGTGCAATCCAGAAGGCTTTGGAGGAACCGGCCTCTCGGAACCTGCTCGTTGGCGTTGAGGCGGCATCGATGATGGCCCAAAGGGTCACCGAGAGCCCGGCAAGTGTGAGCACTGCGATGGAGGCGATCAGCCTGTTTGAGAGTGTGATCATCGTCCTGACAGACCTTTCGACTCGGCCGCCACGATAAATGAGTTCACCCGGGAGATGTATTTGGTGGGTCCGGCCTGAAATGCCCCCACGTGTCCGACGCCGGGGAGCAACCACAGGGTCCCGTGGGTCAATCGGGCGAGCGTTGGACCGTTGTGCCAGTAGATGGTCTGGTCGGCTGTGCCCTGAATAATCAGGGTCGGTACGCGATAGCCGGGATGAAGACGCAGTTCCGTGCCTACGTCCAAAATACGGGCCCCTCCACTAAACCAAGGATAGAACGCCCCAAATGGTCCTAGTAGGGCCTCGGGCATGCGGGTGTTGTGGGCCACTAAGTTCGTCATACTCACCAGGCCGCTGTCAGAAATGATTGCTAGTGGCCTGAGGCCTTCTGCGCCGGCCAACAGGACTGATAGACCTCCTGCGGATTCTCCATAGAGAACGACCTGCTCGCCGGTGCGATCGATAACCCAATGGTCGGCCGCGGTGACCTCATCGGCTTCCCGCTGCCCGCCACCAAACGTTTGCCAGCCAAGTTGGTAGCTCATCTCGATGACAAGCGCTCCGTATCCCAGACTGTGGAGCGGAACCAGCCTTGTGAGCTCAGTGGCCGGATTAGCGGTGTAACCGGCAACCATGATAATCACGGGTCGGTGGGGCTGACCCTGTACGTACCAAGCAGGAAGCCTCCCGTCGTAATCGACGGCTTTGTAGTGCAGACCCACAGTGGCTGGGGTCTCAGAGGTATCTCCACTGACCCCAGAATGGGCAACGAGGTAGTCAGAGCCCAGATTGGCGACGACCCACGTCTGAAAGAGAGCAACGACAAGCCCTGCAACACAGATGGCAATGATCCACCGCGCAGCCAGGTTCGAGTCCGTCACAGCGACACTGAGCTCACAGGAGTATCAGGTCCTCGCTTCGCTCATCGAGGAGGTTGATGAGCAAGTCCGGAGTCTGAAGGTGTGCGTGTCGTGACGGTATCCAGTGCACGGACTTCGTAATCACCGAGGTCGGCGAAGGAATCCAATATCCGATCGGTTCCTCGGCACAAAGGGGAGGACGCCCCGGCACACGTTCACGACACGGACGGACTGAATCGGCCTGCGATGGCTCTCCCTATCGTGGCCTTCCCTGCGCCGTGCGGACTCGGGATTAGAAAAAGCGGTTTATCCATCGACGAACAACCGACGTTGCTTGGATGAGAAGCGTCACCGCAACGTTCACCCGTGATTGGCTTTTGATTCGTCTTCACACCTCCATGTTGCGATAGGAAGTTTCGCGTTCCATGAGAATCAGCTCAAGGTTCCCTGGGACTTGCACCACCCGGTTGGATCACCACCGCATCGGGGTGATCCTGCCTCGGTGACCCACTGCCATCGGGCTCAAGGCGGTGAAGCCCGGCTGGAAGAGAGAGTGGGTCCCGATCACCGATCACCCCGGCCCGCTCGATGCCCCACTTGGCCCTCCGCCGAATCCGCCCAACCCGCCAAAACCGCCAGTCGTCGACACGCCGGATTCGGTGGCCGACACCGAGGCGGCCGAGACCGAGCCGGTGGAGGACTTCGTGCCCTGAACGGTCACCGTGTCGCCCGGCTTGATGGCGGAAAGCGTCGACTTCGCATTCCGATCGATGGTGGTGCTCGATCCCACATCGACAGCGACGAGACTGCCACTGGCGGTGGTGACATAGAGCGTGTTCCCAATGATGTCGGTGACGGTACCCGAGGTGATTTTCGCCAATGCAGCGCTCAGCCCACTTGCCCCGCCGGCCCCACCCGTGAGAGAGCCACTGAGAGCAGCGAACGGGAAGGCCGAAGCCGTTGATGAGTTCGAGGACGATGAGTGGCGTTGCATATAGGCGCCGCCCCAAATACCAACGGATGCCACCAACAAGATCAGCAGAAGTGCCGCCAGCCATGGCAGGCGAATCCCCTTGGCTGGACCCTGTGTTGGCCAGTCCTCCTGCTCCTCAGCGAAGAGGGCCTCCAGATCCGAGGCCGAGTCGGCTGGATCAAGTGTCGATACGGCTGGTACTGGCGCAGTGTTGTCTGTGTGGAGCTCTTCGGTCGGAGGGCCGCTCTCGACGATGCTATCTGAATCGGATGTGGTCATAGCGGTGCACCTTCCTCAATTACTCGAATCTCAACGCGTCGATCGGACGAAGCGACGCAGCGCGGTAGGCCGGGTAGAGGCCGGCAAAGATACCGACCATTAATGCGACGCCGAAGGCCAAAGGAATCGAGTAGGTGGCGAGAACCGGCTGTACCCCATCGATCTTGAACCTAGCGACCACCAGGCCGGCCAGTACCCCGACGGCGCCTCCGAGAAGTGAGATCACAACAGCCTCAATCAAAAACTGACCGAGCACAATGAACTTTGGTGCCCCGATGGCCTTACGAATACCGATCTCCCGAGTGCGCTCGGTGACGGTAACCAGCATGATGTTCATGACCCCGATGGCGCCGACTAACAGCGACACTGCCGCTACCCAGCCCAACAACGCAGTGAACGTCTTCGAACTGGACGTCGCCGTAGAAAGAAGGCTGGCCTGGTTCAAGACGCTGAAGGGCAGATCGGCCACCGTGGTGTCGTTTTGTGCGGCAAGGATGCTCTCCACCTCGCTCTGGGCGAGCGACAGGGTGGATGACGACTTCCCTTGCACCAAGAGCTCGGAGAAGGACTCTGATTCTCCGGTCAATTGATCCTGCACGGCGGTGTACGGGGCGATGGCAACCGCATCCTGATTCGACAAACCGCTGCTTCCTTTTGAGGCCAGGACTCCGACGACATCGAACTCAGCGGAACCAATTTGGATCTGTTTCCCCAGAGGGTCGGATCCGGTAGCAAAGAGGTTGCTGGCCACATCAGAGCCAATGTCCACGACTTCGGAGTGATGGGCCACATCAGCGTTGGTAATAGAGCGCCCAGCCGAGACCGTGTAGTTCGAGGCGGTGAGATACGACGGAGTTGATCCAACGACCGAGGTCGAGTAAGTGGCGCCGTTGTAGGTGGACGTCTCACTGGTTGAGATGACCGGCGAGACGGACGCCACGTCGGGAGCACTGTTCTTGTCAGAGATCAGTGTCACGTCAGTGCTGGTCAGCGTGGCGTTGCGGGACTGAGTACCGGTTTGCGAGGTGCCACCTCCGAATCGTCCGCTGCTGAAGACCGTCAGGGTGTTGGTCCCCAACTTGTCGATCTGCGACTCGACGGCCTGGGACGATCCGGTCCCTACAGCCAGCAGGACAATGACCGCGGCCACGCCAATGAGAACGCCAAGCATGGTGAGGAGCGAACGCAGCCAGTTCGAGCTAATGCCCCGAAGGGCCATGATCACGTTTCCCCAGACGCTCATCGTTTGCCATCCTCGGCGTGATGCGGACGGGTGGCCGCTTCCGCATGGGCCACATGCTCGCCGTGGGCGTCGATAGGCTTCTGGTGGTAGTCCTGGGTGATCATGCCGTCGCGAAGGCGAACCACCCGAGTGGCATAGGCGGCGATGTCCTCCTCGTGCGTGATCATCACCACGGTTCGACCTTGGGTATGGAGTCTGGCGAACATCGACATGACGTCTACGCTGGAGGCGGAGTCGAGATTGCCGGTCGGCTCGTCGGCTAAGACCAACGCCGGGTTGGTCACGATGGCGCGGGCGACGGCCACCCGTTGCTGCTGCCCCCCGGACATCTCACTGGGGAAGTGGTTCATCCGGTCACCCAAGCCAACCGAATCGAGCGCGACTTCGGCACGGCGCCGACGCTCTTTTGGCTTGATTCCGGCATAGGCCATGGGCAATTCCACGTTCTGGACCGCAGACATGCGCGCCAGCAGATTGAAGCTCTGGAAGACGAAGCCGATCTTTCGATTTCGTATTCGCGAGATCTCCCGGTCGTCGAGATCGCGAATATTCACTCCGTCGAGCCGGTAGTGCCCACTGGTAGGTACATCGAGGCACCCGATGATGTTCATCAGCGTGGACTTCCCTGATCCAGAAGCCCCCATGACTGCGACGAATTCACCCCGCGCTACAGCAAGCGACACGCCCCGGGTTGCGAACACGTCGTTGCCGCCCATCTGATAGCGCTTGACGATGTCGGAGAGAGCGATGACAGGCCACCG
This sequence comes from Acidimicrobiales bacterium, assembly GCA_049521915.1. Classification (GTDB taxonomy): domain Bacteria; phylum Actinomycetota; class Acidimicrobiia; order Acidimicrobiales; family RAAP-2; genus Bog-756. Next base: position 53,694 of record JBEKOI010000007.1, read on the forward strand.
CGGTGGCATCGTTACAGTTGAAGCGTTACCGGAAAGAGACAGGCTTTCGCTCATCGTGGCGAAGATCACGGTGCTCCACCGCCGAAGCCACCGCCACCGAACCCGCCTCCACCGCCGCTGAAGGGGCTTGAGGTGCCGGAGGTCGTCGAAGCGCTCACGCTGGCGGTGGGCTCAACCACCTTTTGACCTTCCGTTAGTCCGCTCGTGATTTCGGTATAAGAGCTGCCAACTAGGCCCAGCGTGACCGGCGTCGTCTTCTGGACACCATCGGAGAGAACCTTCACAGTGGACGTTGCGCCGGTCGTGGTGATCGCCGCGCTGGGCAGCTGGAGTACGTCGCTAGCAGTTTGGACGATGACGGCTACTTCGGCCGTCATCCCCTCCTTCACATCCGACGGGGCACTTTCCAGAGCGATGGTGACTGGGTACTCCACTACGTTGCTGACGACGGTAGAGGTCGGAGAAACCGCAGTGACCAGGCCGGTAACCTCGGTGTCAGGCAGGGCGGCGAGGGTGACGGTAGCTGGCTGGCCGACGGCAATCTTTGTTGCGTCAGCCTCTGCGTAGTCCGCCACTACCTCCAGACTGCCCAGGCTCTCGATCGTGATGAACGTTGACGTCGACGAGGAGCCGGAGCCCGTGCTGCCGGTCGAGCCCGTGCTGCCGGTCGAGCCCGTGCTGCCGGTCGAGCCCGTGCTGCCGGTCGAGCCCGTGCTGCCGGTCGAGCCCGTGCTGCCGGTCGAGCCGAGCCCGTGCTGCCGGTCGAGCCCGTGCTACCGGTCGAGCCCGTGCTACCGGTCGAGCCCGTGCTGCCGGTCGTCGACGAACCAGATCCGCCCACCGTCTCACCGACCGAGTTGTTGACCGTGGTGACGGTGCCGCTGATTGATGCCACCAGAGTGCAGTCAGCCAATGCTTTTGTGTCCGTTGTAACCGTCGCCTCATCTTGGGTGACCGTCGCTTCATCCTGGGCGATCGTCGAGGGAGTCACCTGCAGGCTCGCTTGAGCAGACTGGACGGTCAGCTCCTGTGCCGACACCGTCGACTGGTCCTTGGCCACGGCCTGCTGGTAAGTGGTGATGTCCTGCTGATCGGTGACACACGAGCTCTGTGCGGTGGCGAACACAACGGCGACTCCGGCCGACGTTCCGGCAGAGTTGGTGGCCACGATGCGAAAGAGGTAGCCGGTGTTGGGTGCGAGACCGGTTACCGTCGCTGACACCTGCTGGGGAGTTGAGCTCGACCCGGCGTTGGTGGATGCCGTCGACGTGCCGAACGAGGCGGTCGTGCCGTACTCGAAGTAGTAATCCGTGGACGCCCCTTCGGGATTGACCGTGGCGCTCAGGGTCACAGATGTCGTACCGGCACCGCTGGTGGATCCCGTTGTCACGACCGGAGCCGAGACAGAATGGGACACGTCGACGCTGGGCGTGCCGCCTCCCGCCGTGCCCGTCGAACCAGTTCCGGAGGTCCCCGATGTGCTGCTCGATGCTCCGCTACTGGCGCTGCTTGACGATGTAGAGGCCGGACAATCGAGGGCCTGGTCGGCAGCGTAGGTGGACTGCGCCGTCTGCAGAGATGTCTGATCGCTGGTTAGCTGGTTTTGGTCCGAGGTCAGCTGCTGTTGGGCCGAGACCAACGTGGCCTGGTTCTGCGCCTGTTGCGCCGGCGTCCCTCCGGCCTGGTCGTGAGCGAGCGTAGTTTGGGCGCCCGCCAGCGACGCTTGCGCGGATTGAAGGTTCGCCTCGGCTTGGGTGGAGTCGATAGTGGCCAGGACCTCTCCAGCTGTGACCTTGTCGCCCACTGCCACGTTGACAGCGGTGAGGGTGCCGGAATTGTTGAAGTCCTCTTCCGCCGACGTGGCCGCGGAGGTGTTACCAGAGGCGGATACGCTCGACTGCACGGTCCCTCGCGTCACGGAAACCGTTCTGGCCACACCAGTTGATGCCGCAGATGGTGATTGGTAGATCGAGTACAGAGCAATTGTGGCAGCGGCGGCAACGGCGAGCGTCAAGGCGATGTAGCCGATCAGTTTGCGCCGTGAGCGGCCAGCGTTTCGTTCAGGCATGAGGTGGGATCCCTTTCAATGTTCGTCGACAGGTGGCGGGGTCAGGTTCCTGTCAACCCGAGGTCGGTGAGGCCGTCGAGGGGGGAGTGGAACCGGCCTTCGGTCTCAGCGCCGCACACGCGGTCTGGGCCGCCTGGTAGGCAGCACTGGAGGCATTGACAGAACTGGGAGTGGATCCAGATGGGTTGCTCGGTAGCGTGACCCCGTGGAGCTTCAGGCAATTGCGGTAGGCAGCAAAAGCCGAACTGTTGGCGGAGGTCCCACCGAAGCCGCCGAAGCCGCCCTTCGGTTCAACGCTGGCACACGCCTTGGCTGCCGCCGCGAACTTCGAGTTGTTGGCGAACCCACTCCCATCGGGAGCGCCTCCAGAACCCGTAGGGGGAGTGCCTTCACCCGGCGCCCCACCGGCGCCGGATGGAGGTCTGCCGGACCCGGAAAAGCTGGGCAGGCTCACCCCGTGCTTGGACAGACACTGCCGGAACGCCGAAAGTGACGCCCCACTGGACGCCTTGGCGGACGACGTCGTCGAAGTGGTGGCAGCCGAACCGCTACTACTGCAGGCGCTGAACAGAAGACCGAGGACACCAAGAACCAGCACGGCACTCGCATACCGGTGCGTCCGGCTTCCCGGTCGAACGGGGGCATATTTGAGGATCATGAGTGGCACGATGACACGTTGATCTGTGAAACCTGTCCAGGGAACTTGCGAGTTTCCTGAAGGGCCTCCACGGTCGCTACACCCCTCCTGCGAACGACCGTCTCTCGTCGAAACAGTCAACCAACCTTAAGGAGATCGAGAGGTAGGACTGCCAGCATGCACGCGTGCCACCTCGCATTCTGGTCGTTGAGGACGAAGAGAATGTTGCCTATGTGATAGTCACTGCTCTCGGACTCGCGGGCTTCGACACCGCCGAAGCAGCCAATGGGTTCGACGGCCTTCGGCTTGCCGGATCCGGCGACCAGGTGGACCTCATCATCGTCGACGTAATGATGCCGGGGATCGACGGTTTCGAACTCTATGAACGTCTGCGAGCCAAAGGAGTAGACGCGCCGGTCATCTTTCTCACAGCACGTGATGGGCTGCAGGACCGGATCAAAGGACTGAGCCTCGGCGCCGACGACTACCTTACAAAGCCATTTCATGTCGAGGAACTCGTCGCCAGGGTCAGATCGATCTTGCGACGCACCGGCCACGTGCCTGAGTCCCGCGTGATCACCTCGGACAACCTGGTTCTGAATGACGATGTCCGGCGGGTGGTGCGCGGTGAAGAGGAGATCGATCTCTCACCCATCGAGTACCGGCTGCTCCGATTCCTGATTCGAAATGCCGGCCACGTAATGAGCAAAGAGGAAATCCGTGACCACGTCTGGAACTACGGCTTCAACGGCGAAGCCACGGTCGTGGAGACATTTGTCTCATCGCTGCGTAAGAAGATCGATAGCAAGCCACCCCAGCTCATCCACACCGTGCGAGGTGTCGGATACCGATGGGACGGTCGTTGAAGGCGGCAGCGGCATTCGGACCGGAGCTCCATCAACCTGACAGCAGCGACACCTATCTGATCCACAGGAAACTCTGAGGAAACCTCAAGGAAGTACTGACAACATCCGACCATGCCTCCCCGAATCCTTGTAGTCGAGGACGAAGAGAACGTCGCCTACGTGGTGACCACGGCCCTCCGGCTAGCCGGATTTGACGCTGTCGAGACACAGAATGGCCGTGAAGCACTGGCGCTCACGGCCGATCCTCAATCATTTGACCTCATCATCCTTGACGTCATGCTCCCAGACCTTGACGGATTCGAAGTGTGCCGACGTATGCGCTTCGAAGGAATCGGCATCCCCGTGGTCTTCCTCACCGCTGCCGACGCCATTGAGGAGAGAGTCCGCGGTCTGACCATTGGCGGCGACGACTACCTGATCAAGCCGTTCAGCGTCGAGGAATTGGTAGCGCGGGTGCAGGTAATTCTTCGCCGCACTGGCGCCTCGGCCACTCCGCAGCTTCTGAGCTGTGCCGACCTGGTACTCGACGACGATGCCCATGTGGTAACCCGTCACGGAAAGGTGGTGGCGCTATCTCTGACCGAATACAAGCTGCTCCGTTTTCTACTCCGCAACGCCGGGCATGTCATGAGCAGAGCCCAAATCCTCGATCACGTGTGGAACTACGACTTCGAGGGCGAGTCGACGGTGGTGGAGACGTTCGTCTCCCTTCTGCGGCGGAAGATCGATGCCAAGCCTCCTCGATTGATCCACACCGTGCGTGGGGTCGGGTACCGATTGGACGGGCGCTGATCAACTCGTGACGCTCCGCCGTCGTCTCTATATTGCCGCTGTTGTGCTCTTGGTGGCCGTTGTCTTGCTTGGAGTGCTGCTGATCCGGACGGTAGAAGCAGCCGAATTCCAGCAGCTCGACCAACAACTCGAATCAGCCTTCCCCGTGGTCGGCTCGATTGATCGAGCGCCCCTGGGTTCTGCCGTCCGTCCTTCAGGCCCGTCGCGAGACCGCCTTCCGGGGAATGGGATCAGTGAGTTCTACGTCGCCACCTTGTCCCAAGGTCACAGGAACGTGCTCGTCAGCCCGCTTGGCGATCACGGTCAGAGCCCACAGATTCCCTCGATCGTCTCGAAGCCGATCCAGCACGACGTCGTCGTGACGACGGTGGGATCACGCACAGGCCCCGATCGGTGGCGAGCTGTGCTTATCCGACCTCCCAACACCAAAGTGGAATTACTCGTGGCTATCTCTCTTAACCAGGTGGACGCCACGGTCAATCGACTCCGGCTCGCTGTGCTCGGAGCTGGGCTCGTCATCTTCGGAGTCCTCATTGCTGCGGGGTTTTGGGTTGGCCGGCTTGGCCTCCGCCCCATCGCGGAGGTGACCGAGGTGGCCGATGCCATCACCGCGGGTGACAGGTCTCGACGAGTCACCGGCGGGCGCCAGGGTACCGAGGCGGCGCACCTCGCTCAAGCTTTCAACGTCATGCTCGACGAGCAACAGTCGACCGAGGTCCGACTGCGCCAGTTCATTGCCGACGCATCGCACGAGCTCCGCACGCCGGTATCGGTGATCATGGGAATCGCCGACCTCTGGCGTCAGGGGGATCTACGTAGCGGCGGTCTGCGGGACGATGCCATGCGCCGTATCGGTCAATCGAGCGCACAGATGGCGGGACTGGTTGAGGACCTGCTGCTCCTGGCCCGACTCGATGAAGGTCGACTCCTCGACCGGACCTGTGTAGACATCGTGTCGCTCGCTCACGACGCCGTCCTCGACGCATCGGCGACAAACCCCACCCGAGAGATTCGAGTAGTCAACGACGGACCCGTGGTCACAGAAGGTGACCCCGCTGCTCTCCGCCAGGTCATCGTGAACCTGATCACCAACTGCCTTAGACACACACCCCCAACGGCCACGGTTGCGGTCCGGATGTACCAGGTGCAAGGTTGCGCGGTCCTCGAGGTTGAGGACTCCGGCCCGGGCATGGATAGTGAGAGCGCAGCCCACGCCTTCGACCGTTTCTGGCGAGGTGAAGCCAGTCGAACCCGAGCAGGGACCGGACTCGGCCTTCCCATCGTGGCCGGACTGGTCACCGCCCACGGAGGTCACGTCACGCTCGACTCCAGTCCCAGCAGAGGTACCGAGGTTCGGGTGTTCCTCCCAAGGCACGTTGCCGATCGGGACGTCCAGAGTGCCTCGACGTGACTTCACAGCGTCGGCGCCCTTACGCGCTGGCCCTGGGCGTCCTCGCTGCAGACCTGAAGGTTCATCGGCCAGGCGTCCATCGTGTGCTGAGAATGGGCCGCCCTCCTGTCGCGAACCAACGCTGACACCAATGAAGCCCCGACTCGGACTCAAGTCTTCTTCCTGTCGTCGGGAACCACGTCCAAACCTTCCGCCTCGAACACCCTGGGCAGAAGGGTCACAGCCAATCTGCAGGGAATCTGGATCCCTTGCCAATGTCTGTGCCGCATCATGGCGCAATGGCGACATCCACTGCCTCAGGACGCGAGCCACATTCTGACTTCGCGGTCATGACGAAAGGTCTTACCAAAGCCTATGGGACTCGAATGGCGGTAAGCGGCATCGATTTGGCGATTCCGCGCGGGTCGCTGTCGGGATTTGTCGGACCAAACGGCGCGGGAAAGACCACGACCATACGGATGCTGCTCGACCTGATCCGCCCGACGGCTGGAGCTGGGTGGGTGCTGGACAAGCCACTCAACAGGCCGAGCGAATTCCTCCCCAAAGTGGGTGCCCTCGTCGAGAATCCGGCCTTTTACCCCGCCCTGTCGGGACGTGAGAACCTTCGAGTACTGTCAAGGCTCGGAAATATCGCCGACGACCGAATCGAGCCGCTGCTGGAGATGGTCGGCCTTGGCGAACGAGGCGATGACCATTTCCGGTCGTACTCGCTCGGAATGAAACAGCGACTCGGTATCGCCGCTGCCTTGCTCCCCGACCCGGAGCTATTCATTCTTGACGAGCCCACGAATGGGCTCGACCCAGCAGGGATCGCGGAGATGCGGGTTCTGCTCCAAACCATCGCCAAAGATGGCCGGACGGTACTTGTCTCGAGCCACCTCCTCTCAGAGGTCGAACAGATGTGCACACATCTGGTTGTCATCCGCTCAGGCAAGCTGGTCTTCCAGGGACAGGTCAGCGATCTATTGGACGCCCAGAATGTCGAAGTGACAGCCAGGCCTGAAGATCCGGCAGATCTGATGGCCCTTGGAATCCTCGCCGATCAACTGGGCAAGCGGGCCACTGTCGTCAATGGCCAGGTGACAATCGCAGCCTCCGACGACGACTTCTCTGGTCAGTTCAACAGGGCTGCAATGGAACGCGGCATCACGCTCGTCCACCTCAGCGCTGACCGACCTCGGCTCGAAGAGGCATTCTTGGCCCTCACCGATGGCGACAACGAATCCGCCACTTCTTCCTCTCATAACGGCTAGCGGCCTGGTATGCGCTATGCCTTCGCCAGTGAATGGATCAAGTTGCGTCGGAGACGCCTTCTTCTCGGTACCTACCTGGCGTTGGCCACCGTTGCGGCCCTCGGCACTGTTCTCACCTTCGCCACGTCGGGCCAGGTGGAGGGCGGTCCGGATCCTGCCGCAACCACCAGTATCGCCGCACTCAGAAGCTCGAAAGGCATCACGGCCGGCGTTGAATCTTCGATTATTTTCCTTGGTGTCGTCGCTTTCGCGATCGCCGCAGCGCAACTTGCCAGCGAATACTCATTGGGGACGCTCCGATCACTCCTGGTTCGGCAATCACGTCGGCAGGTACTGCTCGCCGGAAAGTTCTTAGCCGTTGTCACCTTCATGCTGAGTGGTGCTGTCGTGGCCACAGGCGCTTCGGTGGCAACTGCCCTCGTAATGGCGCACGTGAAGGGGATTCCCACTGCTGCCTGGTTTACCTCGAGCGGATTGGGATCGTTGGGCACCGGCCTCGGAAACATCGCGATTGCGGTCACCGGATACGTGACCTTGGGCATGTTCCTGGCCGTGTTGCTGCGTGCTCCGGTCCTGACCATTGTCGTGGGCATCGCATTCATTCTCATCGTCGAGCAGATCCTTGCGGGCATCGTCACGGAGACAGCCCGTTGGCTCCCTGGGCAAGCTCTTTCCGCCGTTGCCCAGGGCGGCACTGGTGGCGTCGGCTACGGCGCCGCACTCGGCGTCAGTGCCGTCTACGTCCTTTTCGCTCTATGTACTGGCACGATTGTGTTCTGTCGACGCGACGTCAGTGCGTGACAGCGTCTGCCAAAGCACGGAACGAGCCGGCCGGACATGACCTCTGCAACACGGCTACCACAGTCCGGGGATCAGCCGGTAGGGAGTCATTGTCTGGAATGCCCTGAAGATCGGAAAGGTGCCCGCCAGAAGTCCTTCCTCTGCTCGGATACGAACGAGCTGGAGAATGATCACAACGAATTCACCAACCACCAGCGTCACTCGCATGCTTGACAGGAGGACGGCTGACGACATGACGATCTCAGCTAAATAGACGGGATGGCGCACAAATCGATACGGACCGCGGACCACCAATTGGCGGGCCTCAGGCCAGTACGAGAAGTTCATTCCAAGACTCCACATCGCACATGTGGCAAACGCGACTGCCGCCACTGTGATAGCCAGCACCGCGATCTCCATCTTTTCGGATACCGACAAGAGAAGAGGGCCCGAAGGAGCGAAGAGTCCAAGCGCGACAAGGAGGAATGTGGCGACGATTCCTGCCGCACGAACGAAGGTCCGACGGTCCTGCTTCAAAGGCGGATCATGGAGCAGGAATGCTGCTACGGGAATCGACAAGAAGCAAGCGTAAAGGCATCCGCGAATGCACGCGAGAATCACGGCCCCGGTCGGGTGGTGAACTGCTACCACACCATCGTCAGCCAGAGCCACGATTTGCCAGACCACGAGCACAAACACCGAGGCTGCTGGCAATCCCCGTACAAGAATCCACTGACGTCTACGCCTCAAGTCCCGCTCACTTGAGATGCAGTTCGACGTGCCTGAACTCACCACCTGAGTAATCTCACCACGGATACTCACGTTGAGCAGGTTCCATTCTCGGGATTGCCCATGCACCCAACTTGACTATCAAGAAGAGGACCGTAACAAACAAGAGGATCCACCATCGTCCGCGGTGTCTTCTCCGTGGGAATTTCGACCCGCTTTGGGCCACTCCCGACGGTGGTTGAGACATGTCGTCATCACTCAAAGGGATCTTCATGGTGACAGAATCACAGATGAAACTGCGAAATCCTTTAACCGCACTTGTAGGTAACCTGACTTATTGGCACCGGATCCGTACTGGACTGGGCCTGGGCCCGCATCATCCGGGTCGGGTCCCGAGAGGTGGTCTTGGAAGCCAGTCCAGCACCCTTCAACTTCTAGATGCCTTTGGCCATCTTGGCCACGCCTCTGGCCATCAGACCCGAGTCCGTCGGGTAGGCGACGTTGGCGGGCGCCACCGTGGTCTGGGTGCGAATCGCGAGTAGCTATGCCTACTTTTTCAGGTCGAAGTTCCTAGACGAGGATGCGCTTCAGCTCGTCGAGGGTCGTCTCTCCCTCTTGCACCTTCACGAACGCGTCCATCTGCAGTGTCTGCATCCCGCCGGCGACCGCGGCCCGGGCCACGGCCTCGGCCGGGGCCCGCTGCAGCACGAGGGTGCGGAGCTCGTCGTTCATCACCATGACCTCATGGATGGCCAGCCTTCCCCGGTAGCCCGTCCGCCGGCACTGCTCGCAGCCGACGGCCCGGAACATGGGCGCCTGGGCGTCGCGGCTATCGATAAGTGACATGGCCTCCAGCTCCAACAACTCCTCGGAGGTTGCGGTGTCGGCCGACTTGCAGCGGCCACAGAGGCGTCGCACCAGGCGCTGGGCGACGACGCATCCCAGCGCGGAGGTCACCAGATACGGCCCGAGCCCCATGTCGATCAGACGTGTGGTGCTCGAAGCGGCATCGTTGGCGTGGAGAGTCGACAGGACCAGATGCCCGGTCAGCGCGGCTTCGGTGGCGATCCGGGCGGTTTCGAGATCCCGGATCTCCCCGACGAGGATGATGTCGGGATCGGTCCGCATCGCGGCACGCAACCCGGTGGCGAAGGTGTACCCCGACTTGGCGTTCACCTGGGTCTGTTTGATGCCGGCAACCCGGTACTCGATCGGGTCCTCGACGGTGATCGTGTTCCGGCTGGGTTCGTTCAACTCGTTGATCGCCGCATACAGGGTGGTCGACTTGCCTGAGCCGGTCGGTCCCGTGACCAGCACCATTCCCCACGCCTTCCGGAATGAATCCCTGAACAGGCGCAACGACTCGGGGAGGAAGCCGAGCGAATCTATATCGAGCAGGCCTGCGTCCCGGACGAGGATACGGAGCACGAGCGCCTCCCCGTTGATGGTGGGAATGCTCGCCGCTCTGATGTCGACAGCCAGGCCCCGGATGGTCATCGACGTCCGGCCGTCCTGGGGCCGCCGGTGTTCAGCGATGTCCATGTCCGTCATGACTTTGATCCTGCTCACGACCCCGAGCCGGAACGAGGGAGGCGCGCTCATTGCGTCGTGGAGCATGCCGTCGACACGGAACCTGATCCGCAAGCCGTCCCGTGTCGGCTCGATGTGCACGTCGGAGGCCCGTTCGCCCACGGCGCGTATCAGGACCTGGTTCACGAAGTCGATGACGGGCCCCTGGTTCGGATCGATGGTGCCCTGGCCGGACGAATCAGCGTCGGTAAGGGCGTCATCCTCGGGCATGTCGGACCCATGGTCCTCCGAAGGCTGGACGTCATCGAGCAGCCGGCTCGAATAGCCGGACTCGATGGCCTTGCGCAGCTCGCCGCGCGCGGCCACGACTGCGATGAACGGCACGTCCACGAGCGAGTGGAGATCGTCGAACGTCTGGATATCGCGCGGATCCGAGATGGCGACGACGAGGGAACCGTTGTTGAACTCGAGGGGGAGTACGCCACGGCGTCGGCAGAAGGCTTCGGGAAGGGAGCTCAGGACCCGAGGATCGGGTGGGTCGAGTCCGAGGTCCCGGTAGGGCATCCCGGCGATTTCGGCCAGTGTTCTGGCCAGGTCGTCCTCGAACAGGACATCCTCGGCCACCAGGATCTCACCGAGCCGCTTCCCGGATCTCCGTTGCTCGTCCAGAGCGACCTGCACCTGCTCATTCGTCACCAGTCCGGCCGCGATCAGCTGGGCCCCGAGCGACGCACGGCGGACGTCCGGCCCCCGCCCGCCGCCTTGGCTCTCGTCGGGGCGGTCCCGCTCCGTCATCACGGTCCTACCGGTCTCACGGGTCATGGCGTCGGTGCCAACGCCGCCGATTTGACGGCTGCTTGGTGCAGGAATCGGGACATCGCCTGCGCATCGAGCGGCTTGGCGAACAGGTAGCCCTGGCCGCTGTCCACGCCCTCGGACCGGAGCCAGGTCCGCTGGGTGTCGGTTTCGACGCCTTCCGCAGTGGTGGCGATCCCGAGGATTTTTCCCAGCTGGATCAGCGTGTGGACGAGCGCACCGGACTCGTCCGATTCGCTGATCCGAGCGACGAACGACCCGTCGATCTTCAAGACGTCGATGGGGAACTGCTGCAGGTAGGCCATCGAGGAGTAGCCGGTCCCGAAGTCATCGATGGCGATCCGGATCCCGATCGACTTCAGCTCCTTGAGCCGGGCGGTGGAGGCGAGGACGTTGCGCATGAGGGTCGTCTCGGTCAGCTCCAGGGTCAGCTGTCTGGGATCGAGTCCGCTGACCGCGAGCGCGCCGCGGACGTCGTTGACGAACCGGTCCCGTTCGAGCTGTGCCGCGGCGACATTGACGGAGATCATCAGGTGATGGCCCGCGCGCTGCCACGCCACGCACTGTCGGCACGCCTCCAACAGCACCCACTTCCCGACCGGGACGATGAGCCCGCTGGATTCGAGCGCCGGGATGAAGTCGTCGGGGTCGACGATCCCCCGCATCGGATGCTGCCAGCGCAAGAGGGCTTCCACGCCCGTCACGGCTCCGGATTCGAGATCGACGACCGGTTGGTAGACGAGGAACAGCTCTCCGGCGTCGAGCGCACGATGGAGGTCGACATCGAGGAACCGGTGCTCGTCGACGGCCGTCTTCATGGGTGGAGTGAATACGACGGCGCAGTTCTTTCCCGTGCTCTTGGCCCGGTAGAGGGCGATGTCGGCATCTCGGAGCAGTTCCTCGGGGGTGCCCTGGGCGCCGGTGGCGATGCCGATGCTGGCCCGGATGGTCAACGGAGCACCCTCTGGCATGACGAAGGGTGCCTTCAGCGCGTCGAGGATCCGATCCGCCACCGCCTCGGCCCCGGCGGCCAGGGAGGCTCCCTCTACCAGCACCACGAATTCGTCACCGCCGAGCCGCCCGACGGTGTCCGCCTCGCGGAGCATCCCGGTCAGCCGGGTCGCCACCGCGGCCAGCAACTGATCGCCGGCCTCATGACCGAGCGTGTCGTTGATGTCCTTGAAGTCGTCGATGTCGAGGAACATCGTGGCCACCGGCACCTCATCCCGGCGGGCCCGGGCCAGCATCGACTCCATCCGGTCGAGGATCAACGCCCGGTTGGGCAGCCCGGTGAGTGAGTCGTGGAACGCCTGGAAGCGAAGCTGTCGGGTGCGCTCGTCCACCAGGAGCAGGGCCCGGCCCCGGCTGGTGCCGAGCAGGAGGATCACCGCGGCCAGCAGCAGTGAAATTGCGATGCCGCCCAGCAGGACGGCGTCGCCGGTCCCGTTGGCGAACTTGCCACTGAGATCGGCCGGCCCGAAGACGACCACATCCCACCCGTTGTGGAGGTTGATGGTGGTCGACTGGGCTCCGGCCGGGGCTTTGCCCGCATGGAACGTAACCTGGGAGCTCCCGCTCCGGTAGTGGAAGGCCACCGCGGTCGAGGGATGGTCGTGCAGGTCGGTGGCCAGGATCGGTCGGGGATAGATCGAGACGCCCGTCCAGCCGAGGAAGGTGGCGCGCCGGCCCCGAACCGTGCCCGGTGTGGTCCCCCCCAGATAGATGGGTGCGCCGAGCACGAGCTCCTCGCCACTGCCTGTCCCGTAGGGAAGGTAGGCGGTCTGGCCCGAGTCACGGGCGCTCAGCAGGGCGCCGCCCAGGTCGGTAGTGCAGAAGTCGAGGCCCGCCGGCGTCGTCGAGGCCCCGGTCCGTGACTCCGACACGCTGGCCAGACAGTAGTAGGGGCGGTTCCCGGGCGGAGTGACCTGGAAAGTCCCACCGGCGGAGAGCGGCCCGGCCGGGCCCAGCACAGCCCGTGCGGCAAAGGCGCTCAACTGCGATGCCGGGATCATCACCAGCTCGGCGATTCCCTGAACTTCGGGGTATCGCGCGAAGGCGCGAACCTCACTGGTCCACTTCACGAAATCGGCCTGGGTCACGTCCGGGCGGTCGACGATGACCGCCCCGGCGGCCACGACGAGATCCTGCTCGTGCTGGATGGTCAACTCGAGGGTCGAGGCAATCCCCATCGACGATGTCACGAAAGCCTGGCGTGACCGCTGGCTCTCACTCCGGTCAACCCCCACGGACCCGAAGATCGAGCCGATCGTGCCCAGGACGACCAGCAACGCGGCCACAACGAGCCAGATGTGGTTTCGCGGGCCCACCCGCGGTTCCCGACCTGTGCCCATGATCTGCCCCTTCTGTGCGAGAGCTCGTCGGCGCTTCTGTCGAACGCCTTCAGGTCATCGGACGCTCGAACCGGGTGGTCGTCGAGCCGAACTCCCCGCCTGACTGTCCTTCATACCTCTATCCTCGGCAGAAGTGGTCCGTGGCCGTAGGGGCAAAGGTCACAGGCCCCCGATTCGACCCACACAGGCTCAGATCCGACCGCCCTGGTCAGGGATTTCACCCATCGACGGTGGGGGTTGGCGCCGCCGGGCGAAGAACTCGGACAGCTGTCGGGATGCCTCGGGGGCACGGACCCCGGCCGTGACGGTGACCTCGTGGTTCAGCCTGGGGTCGGTGCACAGGTTGTAGAGCGACCCGCAGGCACCGGCCTTGAAATCGGACGCGCCGAAGACCAGACGGCCCACCCGGGCGGCGATCAGGCCTCCGGCGCACATGGG